>NZ_JAUYTS010000045.1 GCF_030695085.1 Falsiroseomonas sp.
GCGGCGCGGCGGCTGGAGGTGGCGATCGAAGCCCCGCCGCTGGCCCGGCCGCGCACGCGCATCGAGGTGCCGCTGCGGATCGCCGGTGCGGGCGCCACCGCCATGGTGACGCTGGCGGCGGTGGATGAGGGCATTTTGCGCATCACCAACTTCGCCTCGCCCGACCCGGTGGCGCATTTCCTGGCGCGGCGCCGGCTGGGCCTCGATATCCGCGATGATTACGGCCGGCTGATAGCCCCGGCCGAGGGTGAGGCCGCGGTGCTGCGCCAGGGCGGCGACGGCATGGAGGACGGCGCGCTGCTGCAGGTGCCGCAGCGCGTGGTGGCGCTGTTCCAGGGGCCGGTCGCGGTGGCCGCCGATGGCACGGCGACCATCCCGCTCGACCTGCCGGATTTCGCCGGCGAGGTGCGGCTGATGGTGGTGGCCTGGGACGGTGCCCGCATCGGCGCGGCCGCCCGGCCGATGACGATCCGCGAACAGGCAGTGGCGGAGGCGCTGCTGCCGCGCTTCCTGGCGCCGGGCGATGAGGTGCGGCTGCCCGTGCTGCTGCACAATGTGGAACTGCCGGCCGGCGATTTCCGCGCCACGCTGACCGCCACGGGCGCCATCGCGCTGGCCGGACCGGCGACGCTGGACGTCAAGCTCGCCGCCGGGGCGCGCGCCGTGCCGGCCACCAGCCTGCGCGGCGTCACGGTCGGGCAGGGCACGCTGCGCCTGGCCGTCACCGGCCCGGGCGGCTTCCGCACGGAAAGGGAGGCGGAGATCACCGTCCGCTCCTCCCGCCCCGCCATCAGCGAGGTCGCCATCAGCACCCTCGCGCCGGGCGCCACCGCGCCCGTGCCGCTGCCGTCTTCCCGCTTTCTGGGCGGCAGTTGGCGGGCCACGGCCAGCTGGGGCGCGCCGGTGCGCTACGATCCGCAGGCGTTGCTGGCCGGTCTGCGCCGCTTCCCGCTGGATTGCGTGGAACAGGCCGGGTCCCGCCTGCTGGCGCTGTCCTATGCCCCGGCCAATCCGGATACGGCGCAGGAGGATGCGGCGCTGCTCGGCCAGGCGATCTCCTCCGTGCTCGACCGGCAGACCTATTCCGGCCGCTTCGGCTATTGGAGCGCGGAGGGCAATGTCCAGAACTGGGCCAGCCTTTATGCCACCGAGGCGCTGCTGCGGGCGCGCGCCAATGGCGCCCCGGTGCCGGAAGCGGCGCTGGATGCGGCGTTGCAGGCGGCGGAGGATGATCTGGAGAGCAGCGGCGATTCGCCGGAGTATCTCGCCGCCCAGGCCTATCGCGTGCATGTGCTCGCGCTGGCCGGGCGCAACCGGCTGGGTGCCGCCCGGCGGCTGGCGGAACAGCTGGATCAACTGCCGACGCCGCTGGCCAAGGCGCAGCTCGCCAGCGCCTTCGCGCGGGCCGGTGACCGGGACCGGGCGCAGGCGATCTTCGCCGCCAGCCTCGCCAGCCCGGCGCGCCAGGTCTGGTACGGTGATTTCGGCAGCGCGGCGCGGGATGCGCTGGCCACCGCCCTGCTGCTGCGCGAATCCGGCGTGGCGCAGGACCAGCTGCCGGCGCTGCTCGCCCGCCTGCCGGGGGCGGAGTTCACCCCGGCCGTCAGCAACACCCAGGAACAGGCCTGGGCGGTCGCCGCCGCCTTCGTGCTGGGCCGCGATGGCCGCCCGGCGCGGATCACGCTGGATGGCCGGGATCTGCCGGTGGCCCCGGTGGTGACCGTGCCGCTGATGGCGGCCGGCGAGGCGCGCAACCGCGGCGATGCGCCGGTGGTGCAGGCGGTGTCCATCGCCGGGGTGCCGACCTCCCCGCTGCCGGCGGCCAGCCAGGGCATGCGGGTGGCGCGGCGCTTCTTCGCGCTGGATGGCCAGCCGCTGAACCTCGACACGCTGCGCGCCGGCACCGGCTTCGTGCTGCTGATGGAGGCGCGCGCCACCAGCAACGAACGCCATTTGGCCATGGTGATCCAGGGCCTGCCCGCGGGTTGGGAGATTGCCGGGCGGCTCGGCCCGGGTGAGGTGCAGGGCATGCCCTGGCTCGGCACGCTGACCGAACCGGACGCGCAGCCGGCGCGGGATGACCGCTACGCCGCCGCGCTGGAACTGACCCCGGAACGCCCGCTGGCGCGCTTTGCCGTGCGGGTGCGGGCGGTGACGGCGGGCAGCTTCGAACTGCCGGGGATGGAGGCGCAGGACATGTACCGGCCCGGCATCTTCGCGCGGCAGAACGCGGCGCGCATCACGGTGCTGCCGGGCGAGTGATGGGGGCGGGGGCTGAAAGCCCTCCCTCCCCCCCCCGAGGGGGGCGAGGGAGGCGCCTTGTATTGGCTGCCGCAGCCTTGGCGCTCGCTGTCGTCGCCCTCGACCGCGCCCTGCCGCCGGACCTCTCCCGCCTCCAGGCCGGGGTGGAGGTTCTGGACCGCCACGGCCGCACCCTGTCCATCCTGCCGGCCCCGGGCGGCATCTGGCGCTTGCCGACCGCTGCGGCCGATGTGCCGCCGCATCTCCTCGCCATGCTGGTCGCCGCGGAGGATGCGCGGTTCCGCTGGCATCCGGGTGTCGATCCGCTGGCGCTGGCCCGCGCCGCCTTCCAGTGGCTCCGCGCCGGGCGGGTGGTTTCCGGCGGTTCGACGCTGACCATGCAGGCGGCCCGCCTGCTGGAGCCCCGCCCGCGCACCCTCCGCAGCAAGGCCCTGGAAATGCTGCGCGCCCTGCAATTGGAGGCGCGCTTCAGCAAGGACGAGATCCTCGCCATCTGGCTCACCCTCGCGCCCCAAGGCGGCAATCTGGAGGGGCTGCGCGCCGGCGCCTTCGCCTGGTTCGGCCGCCCGCCCGGCCAGCTCGATGCGGCCGAATCCGCGCTGCTGGTGGCGCTGGCCCGGCGGCCGGAGGCGTTGCGGCCGGACCGGCACCCAGGGGCTGCGCGCGCGGCGCGGGATGCCATGCTGCGCCAGCGCGCCCCCGGCGCCGGCCAGGTCAGCGCGGCGGAGCGCGATCTGGCGCTGGACACCCCGGTGCCCACGGCACGCCACCCGATGCCCCGCCTGGCGCCGCACCTGTCCCGCCAACTGGCCCGCGATGCCGCGCCGGGTGCGCGCATCGCCACCACGCTGGACCGGGATCTGCAACGCGCGGCGGAGGCCTTGGCCGAGGACCGCCTGCTTGCGCTGTCCGACCACGCCGCCATGGCGATGCTGGTGGCGGAGATCGAGACGCGCGAAATCCGTGCCCTGGTCGGTGGCAGTTTCGGTGTGGAGACCCGCGCGGGGATGCTGGATCTGACCCGCGCCATCCGCTCCCCCGGCTCAGCCCAGAAGCCCTTCCTGTACGCGCTGGCCTTCGAGGCGGGCGTGGCGCGGCCCGAAACACTGGTGGCGGATTTGCCCTTCCGCTTCGGCAGCTATGCGCCGGAGAATTTCTCGCGCGATTTCGCCGGCCGCATCACCGCCGCCGATGCGCTGCGCCAATCGCTGAACCTGCCGGCCGTGGTGCTGCTGAGCGAGCTGGGCGTGCTGCGCTACGCCACCGCCTTGAAGCTGGCCGGTAGTCCGCCGCGGCTGGCGCCGGGGGCGGAGCCATCCCTGCCGCTGGCGCTCGGCGGGGCCGGGACCACGCTGCGGGAGCTGGTCGCGCTCTATGCGCTGCTGGGCGATGCCGGCCGCGCCGCGCCGCTGGTGGCGGTGCCGGGCCCGCCGGCCACGCGGCCTGAAATCGTGCTGCCGCGCGCCGCGGCGGCGGTGGCCGGAATCCTGGTGAATCCCTTCCCGGGCGGCGGGCCGCAGGGGGTGGCGTGGAAGACCGGCACATCCTGGGGCGGGCGGGATGGCTGGGCGTTGGGGCTGGATGCGCGGCATGTCGCCGGGGTCTGGGTGGGCCGGCCGGATGGCACGCCGGTTCCGGGCCTCACCGGGCGCGGCGCGGCGCTGCCGGCGCTGGCCGCCCTTTTTGCGCGGCTGCCCGCCGCGCCGCGCCAGCCCCTGGCCGTGCGCCCGACGCCCCGCCCCTTCGCCGAGGCCGCGGACCGGCTGCGGCTGGTCTTTCCCATGCCGGGCGCGGTGCTGGCGGAGGGCGGACCCATCACGCTGCGCGCCGCCGGGGGGCGCCGCCCGCTGGTCTTCCTGGTGGATGGCGCGCCGCTGGCGCATCACCGGGCGCGGCGCGAGGCCGCCTGGGTGCCGCCGGGACCCGGCTTCTACCGGGTCACCGTGCTGGATGCGGATGGGGTGGCGGCGGGGGCGGAGCTGCGGGTGCGCTGAGGCCCGCGATCGCCGCCCGCATGTGGTCGGGCACCGGCGCCTCCACATGCAGCGCCGGGTCCAGCGGCAGGGTCAGGGACCGCGCCAGCAGGTGCAGCCCCCCCGCATCGCCGCCGCCATACATCGCATCGCCCAGGATCGGGCAGCCGAGATGCGCGCAATGCACCCGCAGCTGATGCGTCCGCCCGGTTTCCGGCACCAGTTCCAGCCAGGTGAGCCCCGCCCCTCGCCCGAGCACCCGCCAGGCGCTGCGGGCCGGATCGCCCTTCGCATCCACCTGCATCCGCCAGCCGCGCGCGGCGCTGCTGATCTTGGCCAGTGGCGCCTCCACCATGCCCGATTCGCCCGCCGGGCCGCCGCGGACCACGGCCCAATAGGCCTTGCCCACCTGCCGCGCCGCGAACAGGGCATTCAGCCGCGCCAGCATCGGCGCGGTGCGGCCCAGCACCAGGCAGCCGGCGGTATCCGTATCCAGCCGGTGCGCCGGCTGCGGCAGGCGCTTCTTCCCCAGGCGCAACGCCGGCAGCCAATTCTCCAGCGTCTCCCCCTGCCGGGCGGAGACGGGCATCCCGGCCGGTTTGTCCAGCACCAGCAGCTCCGGCCCCAGATGCAGGATGCGGGCCTGCAACCATTCGGGAAGGACTTGGGGCGGAAGATTGGGCGGTGCAGCAATCTTCGCTTGGCGAAACCTGCCCGCTGATGGAACCCTGGGTGGCATGAACGAGCCTGATCTCCGACCAATTGTCGTCTGCCTCGGCAGTGTTGTCATGGACCACACTTTCCTCGTGCAGGATATCGTGCAGCCGCCGTCGAAGAACCGCGCCACCGGCTACAGCCTGGGCGCGGGCGGGTTGGCGGCCAATGCCTCCGTCGGCGTGGCGCGCCTCGGCGGGCGCTGCATCTTCTGGGGGCGCGTCGGGGATGACCTGAACGGCCCACCGCTGCTGGAAGCACTGGGCGCGCAGGGGGTCGATGTCTCCCACTGCCATGTGGCGCCGGAGGCGCGGACACCGGTTTCCGCCGTGCTGGTGGACCCGGTTGGGGAACGTAGCATTTATTCCTATCGCGGCGACAACCTCGGCATCGATCCGCACTGGCTGCCGCTGCATCTGCTGGATAAGGCGCAGGCCTTCCTGTGCGATCCGCGCTGGCCGGAGGGCAGCGCCCGGGCGCTGGATTATGCCCGCGCCCGCGGCGTGCCGAGCGTGATCGATGGCGAGAAAAGCGAGACCCGCCTGCTGCTGGATCTGGTGCCGCGCTGCGACCATGCGGTGTTCTCCGAACCCGGCCTGGCCAACTACGCCCCGGGCGCGCGGCCGGTGGAGGGGCTGCGGAAGGCGATTGCCGATGGCTGCCGCGCCGCCGCCGTGACGCGCGGGGAGAAGGGCACGCTGTGGCTGACGGCGGAGGACCCCGAACCCCGCATCACCCCCGCCTTCCGCGTCCAGGCCACCAACACCACCGGCGCCGGCGATGTGTTCCACGGCGCCTATGCGCTGGCGATGGCGGAGCGCCAGAGCGTGGCGCAGGCCATGCGCTTCGCCTCCGCCGCTGGCGGCCTGCGGGCACGCGATGGCGCGACGCCGACGCGGGCGATGGTGGAGGAATTGCTGCGCAGCTGAGACACCTCCCGACGGTCATCACGCAACGTGCATGGAAGCGCCGCCCCGGGGAATTCGCGCGGCGCACCATGTGTTGCGAGGCTTTCGGATCAACGATTCAGGATGGGGCTTCTTATACCGGGAAAGGGAGAGGCCCATGACGCAAGACCCCGATCCGCAGGTCGATGGGCCTGAAACCGAACAGGAACGCTGGCAGGTCCTGGGCCAGATGGAAGACTGGCTCGAGCGACCGATGCTGGTGCTGTCCTTCATCTGGCTGAGCCTGGTTCTGGTCGAATTGATCTGGACCACCTCGGGCCTGTTCGAACTGCTGGGCACGATCATCTGGATCATCTTCATCCTGGAATTCGTGCTGCGTTTCGCGCTCGCGCCGCAGAAGATGCGGTTCCTGCGGCGCAATCCTATCACCATCATCGCGTTGGCCGCGCCGGCATTCCGGTTCCTTCGCGTGCTGCGCTTCCTGCGGCTCGGCCGCGGGCTGCGGCTCGTCAGGATCGTCGGCACGGCCAATCGCGGCCTGAACGCGCTGCGCAAAAGCTTCGACCGGCGGGGGCTCGGCTATGTGCTCGCCACGACCGGCGTCGTCATCCTGCTCGGCGGCGGGGGGATGCTGGCCTTCGAACCCGCGGGTGAAATCAACGGCGGATTTTCAAGCTACGGCGATGCGCTGTGGTGGACGGCGATGTTGGTCTCGACCATGGGCTCGGGCTTCTGGCCAGAGACGTCCGAAGGCCGGCTCCTCGCGCTGCTTCTGTCCCTCTACGGCCTGGCGGTCTTCGGCTACATCACCGCCAGCTTCGCCACCTTCTTCATCGGGCAGGATGCGGCGGCACCAGATGGAGAGGTTGCCGGCGCCCGCGAGATCTCGGACCTGCGCGCCGATATCGCGGCGCTGCGCGAAGAACTGCAACGGCTGCTGCCAGCGCAATCCCTCAGCGCAGAACCAGCTTCGCCAAACGAGAGTTGAGTGCAAAGGATTTACGCCCGCACCCGCGGGCGCAGGTCGCATGCCGCGGATCTTGGTATGCGCCATCACGCGACGTTGCGGGGCCGCGGCACCGCGCCGGGGTGGTCCCATCGCGCGCGACCATGCCAGCCTTTCCGGCCGGCCCGCAGAGGCTGGCGGCAAAGGGAAGGAAACCGAAATCATGCATGCCAGCCGCCGCGCCCTGCTGGGCGCCGCCGGGGCCGTGCTCGCCACGCCCGCCTTCGCGCAACGCGAGGCGCCCGGACGCTACCCCGATCCGGCGATCGAGGTGCTCGACCCCTCCTTCAACCGCTACCGCCTGGTGCTCGCCGCGGTGGAACGCCTGGCCACCGGCTTCCGCTGGAGCGAGGGGCCGGTCTGGCTCGGTGACCAGCGCTGCCTGATCTGGTCCGACATCCCCTCCAACAAGATGCTGCGCTGGAGCGAGACGACCGGCCGGGTGGATACGTTCCGCGAGCCGTCCAACAACAGCAACGGCAATACGCGCGACCGCCAGGGCCGCCTGCTGACCTGCGAGCATCTGACCCGGCGCGTGACGCGCACCGAACCCGATGGCCGCATCACCGTCATCGCCGACCGCTACGACGGCAAGCGGCTGAACAGCCCGAACGACATCGTGGTGAAGTCCGACGGCTCGATCTGGTTCACCGATCCGCCCTTCGGCATCCTCGGCTTCTACGAGGGTGAGCGGGCGGAGCCGGAGCTGCCGACCAACCTTTATCGCGTGGCCCCGGATGGGCAGATCAGCGTCGCCACCGGCGATGTCGGCCGGCCCAACGGCCTGGCTTTCTCACCGGATGAACGCATCCTGTATGTGGTGGAGGCGGCGGTAACGCCGCGCGTCATACGCGCCTTCGATGTCGGCGATGACGGACGCCTGTCCAACAGCCGCACCTTCTACCAGTGCCGGGAGGGTGAGACGCCGGATGGCTTCCGCGTCGATGTCGATGGCAATCTGTGGTGCGGCTGGGGCATGGGCACGCCGGAGCTGGATGGCGTGCGGGTGATCAACAAGGATGGCGCGCCGATCGGCCATATCCGCCTGCCGGAACGCTGCGCCAATGTCGCCTTCGGTGGGCGCTTCCGGAACCGGCTGTTCATGCCGGCGAGCAAGTCGCTGTATAGCCTGTATGTGAACACGCAGGGCACGCCCTACGGCTGAGCGCACAACCCTCCCCCGTGCAAGCGGGGGAGGGGCTTTGGCAGATTGAAGCCGTGCTCAGACATTCAGCCATGCATCGGGCATCAAGCCGCTGGCTAAGGCCCGTACCGGAAGACGCCGAACTGGAACGCCTGTGATGTGCCCCAGGGCGTGACGTGATCGTGCCGCCGGGCACCCACCGACAGGAACGCCGCGCCAAGCGTCCGGGCGAGGCTGTCGGCATCATAGCGCATCACTGGAAGACCGCTGCACCGCTCCGGCCCGTCCAGAGCAAAGGTCGCGATGATGGCGTGGCCGCCGGGCTTGAGGGCCCGCTCCAGTCGAGCGAGATAGGCCTTGCGGTCGGGCTCGGTGATGAGGAAGTGGAACGCCGCACGGTCGTGCCAAACATCATAGGTCCGCGTTGGCTCCCAGGTGGTGACGTCTGCCACGATCCATTTGATCTGGTCGCCCGAATCGCCGATCCGTGCCTTGGCCGCCGCCAGAGCCGAGGATGAAAGGTCCAGGACCGTCAGGTCACTGAAGCCCCGTTGCAGCAAGGCGTCGGCCAGGCGCGAGGCACCGGCGCCAATGTCGATGACGGCGGACGACGGCGTGGCGATTTCCTCAATCAGGGCCAGCGATGGCTGCGGGTTGTCCTGGAACCAGCTGACCTCGTCCTCGCCCTTTGCAGCATAGGTGGATTGCCAGTGCGCCAGCGGGTCTTTGGACTGCATGATGTTGGTCCTCCGCCCGGTCGAAGCCGCTACAAACGGCATCAATCCGCATTCAGGTCTCCGCTGGATCCTTGTATCGATCCACCAGGTGCCAGATGCGCCAGGCTGACGCGTCAGCAAGGAGGAAGCCGCCAGGGACAGGGGCCGAAACCCCCGTCCCCGTAACCAGAAATCAGCCCCGCGCGATGGCGACCTGCGCCTTGGCCGCGGTCAGCATCAGGCCGCTGTCGTTCATGATGGTCGCCAGGTTGAAGCCCCGCTCGAACATCTGCTTGGAATAGGCACCCGTCATGGTGTGGATGCCCACCTTCACGCCCGCCGCCTGGGCGGTGTTGCGGATCTTGTCCAGCACGGCGAGGAATTCCGGCTCCTGCCGGTCCTGCAGCGGCGCCATGCCGAGCGACAGGCTGAGGTCGGACGGGCCGATATAGATGGCGTCCACGCCGGGCACATTGACGATGGCTTCCAGATTGTCGACCGCCGTCTTGGTCTCGATCATCGGGATCACCAGCACGTCCTCATTCGCCGCATTGGTGTCCGCCGCGGCGCCGTACATGCCGGACCGGATCGGGCCGAAGCTGCGCGTGCCCTTGTTCGGATAGCGGCAGTAGGACACCAGCGCGCGCGCCTCGGCCTCGGTGTTCACCATCGGGCAGATCACGCCCTTGGCCCCACCATCCAGCACCTTGCCGATGATGCCCGGCTCGTTCCACGGCACGCGCACCATCGGCGTCACGCCATGCGGCTGCATGCCCTGGAAGCAGGCGACCATGGACATGTAGTCCTGCAGGCCGTGCTGGATATCCACCGTCAGGCTGTCCCAGCCGGCCAGGGCCATCACTTCGGCGGTGAAGCCACTCGGGATGGCAAGCCACCCATTCACCACCGGCTTGCCTGCTGCCCAGGCCGCCTTGACGCCGTTTGCCATTTTATCCGTTCCCCCCGCGGGTGGTTGTATGATGACTGAACGCTAGGCCCGGGGGCGCGAGGCGTCAACGCGGCCACCCGCGTTTGGCGGGCAGGTTCAGATCAGCGGCGGATCGTCGCTGGTGCGGCCGGGAAGGTTGGTCTCGACCTCCAGCAGCGCCGGATTGGCGACCAGGAAACCGGGTGGCACCACCAGCTTCTTGCGCGCCACGGTGATGCCGGGCCGGCGGCCGCGCGGGTTGCCGTGGGTGCGCGGTGTCGGCAGGTTCACCACCTCGAACGCGCCGGAGGCGACCAGGTCGCGCACCACCAGGCCGAGCCCGTCATAGACCATGGTGTCGTGCAGAACCATGATGCCGCCAAGCGGGAGCAGCGGCGCGAAGCGGTTGATCTCACCGACCAGGGACCCGTAGCGATGGTCCGCATCCAGCACCAGCATGTCGAACTGCGTGGCATCGCCGGCCGCCTGCAGCAGCGTATCCGTGCCGACATACAGCGAATGTGCGTTGACGAAACGGATCAGCTTTTCCAGCGCGGTGCCGCGGAAGATGTGCGGCGTATCGCGCAGGTCCACCGTGACCAGCCGGCCGGTGCCGCCCGCATCGGCCAGCCCGCGGGCGATGCAGGCGGCCGAGTAGCCGGCATTGGTCCCGGTCTCCAGCACCGTTCGCGGGCGCAGCATCGCGGTCAGGGCGCGATAGAACTGGCCCACCTCACGCTCCACCGGCGAATACCAGAGCGGCCTGGTGGCGCGCCATTCCTCGACCTGGGAGGCGTCGAACGGCCGGTCCATCCATTCGGGCATGTACCAGCCACCGGTCGCGGGGTCATAGAGCTGCTCGAAGGCCTCGATGGTGTCGGTGCCGGATGACGCATCAGGGGTGTCGTTTTTCAGCACGATGTTCACGCGCGGCTTCTCCTGTTTTCCGTTGCAGTCGTTGCGCGGGTCTGGAGCGCCCCGCATCGCCGAGGCGGCCTGCGGCCAGGGCAGGCAACTCATACGATGAACATCTGGACAGAATTCGTCCATCTTCCGCTCATCTGTCCCGGTGGAAGACAGGGCGGCGCCGCAAGTTGCATCGGCCAGGCCACGAATGCGCGAGCGCCCGGCCCCGGCGCGCTTTGCGGAGGCTCCCCGGCCATGGCAGTCTGGATCGGGGCACCAAGCCCAACCCGCCGGAGCCGCATGAACACCATCTCCCCCCGCCCGGTCTTCCCCCGTCCGGTCGATGCCGTCATCGCCGCGGCCAGCCAGTTCCTGGGCGATCGCATCACCACCAATGCGGCGCTGCGCGAGCAGCACAGCCATGGCGAGGACAGCTCCACGCCGACGCTGCCGGATGCGGTGGCCTTCGTGGCGACGACGGAGGAGGTCAGCCAACTTCTGGCGCTGTGCCACCAGCATGCCGTGCCCGTGGTGCCCTTCGGCGCCGGCACCAGCCTGGAAGGCCATGTGAACCCGGTGCGCGCCGGCATCAGCCTGGATCTGTCGCGCATGACGTCCGTGCTGGAAGTGAACGAGCAGGACATGGACTGCCTGCTGCAGCCGGGCGTGACGCGCCAGCAACTCAACGAGTTCCTGCGCGACAAGGGCCTGTTCTTCCCGGTCGATCCCGGCAGCCATTGCACGCTGGGCGGCATGGTCGCGACGCGCGCTTCCGGCACCAACGCCGTGCGCTACGGCACGATGCGGGAGAATGTGCTGGGGCTGGAGGTGGTGCTGGCCGATGGCCGCGTCATCAACACCGGCGGCCGCACCCGCAAGGCCGCCAATGGCTACGACCTGACGCGCCTGTTCATCGGCAGCGAGGGCACGCTCGGTGTCGTCACCAAGGTGCGGCTGCGGCTGACCGGCATTCCGGAGGCGATGAGCTCCGCCGTGGTGCAATTCCCGACCCTGGCCGGCGCGGTGGAAAGCACCATCCAGGTCATGCAGCTCGGCATTCCCGTGGCGCGGATCGAGCTGCTGGACGATGACATGATGGCCGCCTCCATCGCCTTCTCGAAGCTGGAGGGTTTTGCACCGCTCACCACCCTGTTCCTGGAATTCCACGGCACCGAGGCGGGCGTGAAGGAGCAGGCCGAGATGGTCGAGGCGATCACCACGGAGCATGGCGGCAGCGGCTTCCGCTGGGCGACCGACCCCGCCGAACGCACAAAGCTGTGGAAGGCGCGGCATGACAGCTACTGGGCCGGCATTGCCTGGAAGCCGGGCCGCCGCGCGCTGACCACCGATGTCTGCGTGCCGATCTCCCGGCTGGCGGAGGCGCTGGTCGGCGCCAAGCAGGAAGCCACCGAACGCGGCCACACCACCTGCATCGTCGGCCATGTCGGCGATGGCAACTTTCACCAGATGATCCTCTACGATCCGGAGGATCCGAAGGGGCTGGAAGGCGCCTGGGACATGGACCGGCGCGTGGTGGCGCGGGGCCTGTCCCTGGGTGGCACCTGTTCCGGCGAACACGGCATCGGCCTAGGCAAGCGGGAATTCCTGGAGACGGAACATGGCGCGGAGGCACTGGCCGTGATGCGCAGCCTGAAGGTGACGCTGGACCCGAAGGGCATCATGAACCCGGGGAAAATGTTCCGGAATTGAAGACATGAGTCCCGCCCAGGCCGGGATGGCGCTGCCGATCCTGGTGCTGTGCCTCGGCCACATCTTCTCCAACGCCGTGCGGACGATCCCCGCCATGGCGGCCGATGTGCTGATGCGCGACCTCGGCCTGAGCGCCGAGGCGCTGGCGCAGATCACCGGCGCCTTCCCGCTGGCCTTCGCCGCGGTGATGATCCCGGTCGGCATCGCACTCGATCGCTTCGGTGTGCAGCGCGTGGCGCTCGGCCTGCTGGTGGTGGCGGGCTTTGGCGCGGTGCTCGGCGCGGTCGCCACCGGGCCGTGGTCCATGCTGCTGGCGCAGGTGGTGCTGGGGGCGGGGTGTTCGGGGATGCTGATGTGCCCGATCACCTTCGCCGCGCGGGGGCTTTCCACCGCCCGCTTCGCGGTGTGGTCCGGGGTGATCCAGGCGGTCGGCAATACCGGCATGCTGCTCTCGGCCAGCCCGCTCGCCTTGCTGGTGGAGGCGGTGGATTGGCGCGCCGGCTTCTGGGCCTGCGCCGGCATCGCGGCGCTGGCCCTGCCGCTGGTGGCGCTGCTGGTGCCGCGGGACCGCCCCGAAGCGCAGCCGCCGCGCAGCCTGGCGGAGGATGTGCGCGATGTGGCGCGCATGGCGGCCCAGCCTGCGCTGCGCGGCGTGATGGTCTTCGTCTTCGCCTCCTTCGCCGCCGTGCTCGGGCTGCGCGGATTGTGGGGCGGGCCCTGGCTGATGGAGGGCAAGGGGCTGGACCGCGTCGCCGCCGGCAACGTTCTGCTGGCCTGCACCGTGGCGCTGACCATCGGGCCGCTGCTGGCCGGGCTGGTGCTGCGCCGCATCGGCCATGCGCGGGCGCTGCTGGCCGGCAGCCACCTGCTATGTGCCGGCTTCATCCTGCTGATCATCGGCGGCGGGCCGGGCGGCTGGCTGGCCGAGGCGATGGGGCGGCCGATGCTGCCGGTGGCCTGGGATGCGGCGCTGCTGGTTGCCTTCGGGGCGATCATCTCCTTCCAGGTGCTGGCCTTCTCCATCGTGCGATCGGCCGTGCCGCCGCAGCAGGCGGGGCGGGCGCTGTCGGCGGCCAATCTGTTCTTCTTCCTGGGCGCCGCGGTGTTCCAGGCGCTGTCGGGGGTGATGGCCGGCTGGGGTGGGCCGGCCGCGGCGCTGGCCACCTTCGCGGTGGGGCTGTTCGTGTGCTCGCTTGCCTTCCTGGCGCTGCGCCCGCGCTGACGCTTCCCGCTGTCGGAACTGGCCGGGCGCGACGCGGCGCGCGTAGCCTGTGCCGCTTCAATCGGGGGCATGGCCATGCTCAGGCTGATCGGGCTGCTGGTGGTGGTGGCGGGTATCGCGCTGGGCGGGCATTGGCTGCTGGTGCAGGGCATGCAGGCCCCCGGCGAGGTCGGCCGCCTGGCGACGCGCAGCTGCGCCGCCTGCCACTGATCGCACGCCCCCGGCTGCCGCACGGCCCGCGCCTGCGCTAGAGTGTTGGCGCAGGAGGATTGCCGATGCTGCGCAGCATTCTGGTCGCTTTGGATGACACGCCCGGGGCCAGGGCGGCGCGGGATGCCGCGATTGCGCTGTCGCGCCGCAGCGGCGCCGCGCTGACCGTCGCGGTGGTGCTGGACCGCCCGCATACCGAAAGCGTGTATGAGCCCGTGCCGCTCGGCGGCGCCGCCTTCAAGGCGCGGCGCGACGCCGCGCGGGTGCAGCGGGCGCAGGAGGAAGCGCAGATGGCGCTGGCCGCCTGCGCCGCCGTTGCCGCCGGCCACCCCTATGCCGAACTGCAGCTGGAGGACGCGCCGGAGCCCGCCCTGCTACGCGCCGGCGCGACGCATGACCTGCTGGTGATCGGCCGCGATAGCACGTTGGGCCTGGAGGAGACGCAGGATGGCGTCGCCCCGGTGATCGAGCGCCTGCTGCTGGACGGCGCTCGCCCGCTGCTGGTGGTGCCGCCGGAGCCGGTGCGGGCCGAGGGTCCGGTGCTGGTGGGCTATGATGCGTCCATCCCCGTCATGGCGACCCTGCAGCTTTTTGCCCTGCTCGGCCTGGCCGAGGGCGCGCCGGTGCGCGTCGCCTCCGCTGCCGATACGCGGGAGGCCGCGCTGGCCATGGCGGAGGAGGCCTGCCTCTACCTGCGCCATCATGGGCTGGAGGCGACGCCGCTCGCCATGGTCGGCGACCACCCGGCCGATCTGCTGCTGGCGGAGGCGGATGCGCTGCAGGCGCGGATGCTGGTGGTGGGGTCCTTCGAGGAAAGCGGCCTGCGCCGCTTCCTTACCGGCAGCGCCACCCACGCCCTGCTGCAACGCGCCCGCTGCCCGGTGTTCATTTTTCATTGATGCCGTGAGGTGCCGGGCGGCCGCGCCGCAGCCTGGGCTCGCCGCAGAAGCGGCGGTCGGGCGTCAGCGCCCTTCGAGCTTGTCCAGCGCGGCCTGGATGTTGCGCCGCGCCTGCTTCTCCCGCTCCAGGTAGAAGCGGTCGGTGTGGTAGATGCGGTCGCGCCACAGCAGCATCTGAAGCGCCGCGATGCGGCCGGCGCGGTAGCGATCATCCGGCAGATGCGCGTATTCGCGGCGGTTCGCGGCCTCGAAGGCGGCAAAGCGCGCGGGCGTCTCGCCCAGCACCGCCTGGTCCATGTCGAGCAGCAGGGCGGCATCGGCGCGTAGGCCGGGGTCTTCCGTGTCGGGCGGTTCCTGGCGCAGAACGGCGTGGATCAGCGCCTCCGCCCGCGCCAGCATGTGGCGCGGCAGGGCGCGGCCGAGATGGCGGTGCAGCACGCGGATGCTCTGCGCCTCGGCCTCCGGGTTGGCACGGTCGAAGACGGCGGTGTGGAACAGGATGGCCAGGATGAAGGCCGGCTTGTCCGACAGCGCGTGGGAGATCTCCTCCGCCATGGCCAGCATGGCGGAGATGCGCGCCCAGTCATGATGCGCGCGATGCGGTTCCGCGTGGCGGTGCTGCAGGTCGGCGAAGATGGCCGGGGTCACGGCGTTTGCTCATCTCCGCGCTTCGGCGCCGGGCCAAGGCCCGGCGCCGGAAGGCTCAGGCGCTTTCGTAAAGCCGCGTCAGGCTGAATTCGCGGTGGCCGAGCAATTCGGCCGCCGTCAGCTCGCCATCGGCGGTGCGCAGGATGCAGTCCAGCAGCGCCTCCCCGGCCTCATCCATGTTCATCTGCTTCTGCAGCAGGCCGGTCACATCGACGTCGATATGCTCGGACATGGTGCGCTGGGTGCGCGGGTTCGCGGTCAGCTTGATCACCGGCAGGATCGGGTTGCCGATGACATTGCCCTGGCCGGTCGGGAAGGTGTGCACCGCGAAGCCGGAGGCTGCGCAGAGCGTCACCATCTCGGCGGCGGCGGAGGAGCTGTCCATGAACCAGAGCCCGGCATGGGTCGGCACCTCGGCCTTGTCCAGCACGCCATCGACCGTGCACTTCTTGCCGATCTTGGTGATGTTGCCGAGCGCCTTTTCCTCGATGGTGGTCAGCCCACCCTCGATGTTGCCCTTGGTCGGCTGGCTGTCCGACAGGTCGCTGGTCTTGTTCACCTCCACCACGCGCTGGTAGCGGTCGAACATCGCCTGGAACTGCGCCCGGATCTCCGGCGTCTTGCAGCGCGCTGCCACCAGATGCTCGCCGCCGGTCAGCTCCGTGGTCTCGCCGAAGACCAGCGTGTTGCCGTTGGCCCAGAGCTTGTCATAGGAATTGCCGACCGTCGGGCAGGAAGCGAGGCCCGAAGTGGTGTCGCTTTCGCCACACTTGGTCGAGACCCAGAGCTCCACCAGCGGCGCCTTGGTCTTCTTCAGTTTCGAAGCGTGCTTCACCAGCCGGTAGGCGGCGCGCGATGCGCTGGCGATGGTGTTGATATCGCCATTCTGCTCGATGGCGAAACCCTCCACCGGCTTGCCCGACTTGGCGATGCCCTCGACGATCTTGCCGGTCCAGCCGGGCTCGATGCCGATGACGATGACGCCCGCGACATTCGGGTTGGTGCCGGTGCCGATCAGGGTGCGGAAATGCAATTCCAGGTCGGCGCCGAACTGCAGGCGGCCATAGGCGTGCGGAATCGCCAGCGCGCCCTTGATGTTGTTGGCGACGGCTTCCGCCGCGGCATTGGACAGGTCGTCCACCGGCAGGATGATGACGTGGTTGCGCACGCCCATCCGGCCATTCTCGCGCCGCCAGCCTTCGAAGCTGGCATCTCTCAGGTTCAGGCCCATCGGATGCGTTCCCTTACCAGCGCTTGGTCTTGACGTTGTGCACGTGCAGATGCTCGCCGGCGCCGATATCGGCCACCGCGCGGCCGATATCCGTGCCGTACTTCATGATGGTGTCGCCCTTGGCGATGGACCGGATGGCCAGCTTGTGACCGATCGGGATGTCCGACTTGGCGTCGAACTCCATCATCTTGTCCTGGTCCATGATCCAGCCATTCAGCCTGGTGCCGGCCTTCAGGCCTTCCACCACTACCACGCCCACGCTGTCGCCCTCATCATGGACGACGAAATGGATTTGCATCGATCCCCCCGGTGACCTTTGGAAGCGGCACCCTAGGCCCCCGGACCGCCCCCTTCAACCGCCCCCAACAACGTGCCATTCAAGGCGGCGCAAACACGGAAAGAGGGGGCTGCCACCATGGCGGGCGTCTACTGGTATGCCGGCAACTGGTCGACCGAGGAGCCGAAGATCATCGGCCCGATGGACCACGCCTTCTGGCTCGGCAGCGTGATCTTCGATGGTGGCCGGTCCTTCGGCGGCGTGGCGCCGGACCTCGACCTGCATTGCGCCCGCGCCGTGCAATCCGCCCGCAACATGCTGATGAAGCCGACCAAGACCCCGGCCGAGATCGAGGAACTGTGCCGCGAGGGCATAAGCCGCATGGGCCCGCAGGCGGAGCTGTATATCCGCCCGATGTTCTTCATCCGCCGCGGCCTGGGCGCGGCGCGGCCGGACCCGGACAGCACGGATTTCATCCTGGCGATCTACGACGCGCCGCTGCCGGACTACAAAGGCTTCTCCGCCTGCCTGGCGCCGCAGCGCCGCCCAGCGCCAGACCAGGCGCCCACCGACGCCAAGGCCGCCTGCCTCTATCCCAACGGGTCCCGCGCCTCCGCCTTCGCGCATGCGAAGGGCTTCGAGGCGGCGGTGGTCTGCGACCCGATCGGCCATGTCGCGGAATTCGCCCATGCCAACCTGATGTTCGCCAAGGATGGCAAGGTCATCACCCCGGCCGAGAACGGCACCTTCCTGGCCGGCATCACCCGCCACCGCGTCATCACCCTGCTCCGCGAAGCGGGCGTGACGGTCGAGGAACGCGCCGTGAAGCCGGAGGAATTGGAGACGGCGGACGAGATCTTCTCGACCGGCAATTACGGCAAGGTGCTGCCCTGCTCGAACTGGCAGGGCCGCGCCATGCAGCCCGGGCCGATGTGTCAGAAGGCGCGGACGCTGTATTTCGACTGGGCCGAGGCCAAGTGGCGCATCCTGCCCAAGGTCGCGGCGTAGCCTACGCTTTCAGCCGCACCCGCAAGCCCGGGGGCGATGTGGCGCTGGCATCCTCCAGCGTCACCGCCAGCCCGTGCAGCTCCGCCACCGCCGCCACCAGCGCCAGGCCGAGGCCGGCACCCTGGGTGCTGCGGGCGGCGTCCAGCCGGTGGAAGCGGCGGAACACCAGCGATTTTTCGGCATCCGGAATGCCCGGCCCGTCATCCGCCACGATGATCTCGGGGCCGGGCCGCAGCGCCAGCGAAACGCGGCCACCTTCCCGCCCATGGCGGATGGCGTTCTCCACCAGATTGGCCAGCATCTGCGTCAGCAGGTCGCGGTCGCCCTGCATGGTCACGCCGGGCGCCAGCGCCGTTTCCAGCACCTGCCCGCGTTCGGCGGCGGCGCTCGCGTAAAGCTCCGCCACCGTCTCCATCACCGCATTCAGGTCGACATGCGAAAACGCGGCCCGCCTTGCGCCGCTTTCGATCTGGGCGATGCGCAGCAGGGCCGCGAAAATTTCCAGGATGCGGTCGCATTCGGCCACCGCCGCCTCCGCCTCCGGCCCCTCCAGCGCTTCCAGCCTTTGGCGCAGCCGGGTCAGCGGGGTGCGCAGGTCATGCGCGATGTCATCCGTCACCTGGCGCAGCGCGGCCATGGTGCCTTCCAGCCGGTCCAGCGTGGCGTTCACGCGCCGGGCCAGCCGGTCGAATTCGTCGCCGCCGGGCCGCGCCAGCAGGCGGGTGCCGAGCCGGCCCTGCTCCACCTCCGCCAAGGCGCGCTCCATCTCCGCCGCGCGGCGCACCACGCTGCGCCCCACCACCAGCCCACCGCCCAGCGCCAGCAGCAGCGCCGCGCCCCCCACCCAGCCGGCGGCGCCGAGCAGTTGCGCCTCCAGCTCCCGCACCGGCGCCAGGTCGCGGCCGACCAGCAGGAAATGCCCGGCCGGCAGCGGCGTGCCGAGCGCCAGCAGCACGCTGTCCTGCGTCGCGGCATCGAGGCCCATGGTCGCCCAGCCGGCGCTGCGCGGGGCGGTGGAGAGGTTGCCCGCGATCCGCCCGCCATCCGGCCCCGACAGCAGGAAATATTGCGTTCCGCTGCGGTCGGCAGCTATCCGCGCCTCGATCGACAGCGCGATGGAGGCCGCCCCGCCGAGCCTGCCGGCATTCAGCAGCACCCCGGCATCGCGCTCGATCTCCGCCTGGATCTGCTGGCCCGCGAAGCGGGAGGACGCCCAGAAGCCGATGCCTGCCAGCAGCACCGTGCCCAGCAGCGTCAGCACCAGGTGCAGCAGGGTGATGCGGAAGCCGGTGGTGGCCCACCAGCGGGCGGGCTTTTCGCCCGGCATCACATCATGCCCCATCGGGTGGCCGCGCCACATAGCCGGCGCCGCGCAGGGTATGGATCAGGCTCGGCTCCCCCAGCTTTGCGCGCAGGCGGCTGATATGGGTCTCGACCACGCTGGTGCGCGGGTCGAAATGGATGTCCCACACCTGTTCCAGCAGCATGTTGCGCGTCACCACCCGCCCGGCCTGGCGCAGCAGCACCTCCAGCAGCCGGAATTCCCGCGGTTGCAGGTCGATCCGCTGGCCGGCGCGGGTCACGCTGCGGCGCAGCAGGTCCATCTCCAGATCGGCCACCCGCAACAGGCTGGGCTCCGCATTGAGCGCCGGGCGGCGGCCGAGCGCATGCACCCGCGCCAGAAGCTCCGCGAAGGCGAAGGGTTTGGCCAGATAGTCATCGGCGCCGGAATCCAGCCCCTCCACCCGGTCACCCAACCCGGCGCGGGCGGTCAGCATCAGGACAGGGGTGGCGATTCCCGCGCCGCGCAGGGCGCGCACCAGCCCCAGCCCATCGAGGCCCGGCAGCATGCGGTCCACCACCAGCACGTCATGGCCGCCGCCGATCGCCTCCATCAGCCCGGCGCGGCCATCCGCCACATGGTTCACCAGATGCCCGGCGCCGGTCAGCCCGCGCGCGATTTCCGCGGCGGTGCCGGCATCATCCTCCACCAGCAGGATCCGCAAGGCGGCTGCTCCTTCAACCTTACCAATCCGTAGCCCGGCCGCGAGGCGCCTGTGAGCCAGCCCCCCCAGATCACCACCACGGACCGATCCCGCATCGCAGAGGACCACGCCATGAGCAACACCCCGAAGACCACCCCGCGCAGCCGGACCATGCTGGCCGCGGGCCTGCTGTCCCTTGCGCTCGGCACCAGCGCGCTGACCGTGCTGCCCTTCACCGGCCAGGCGCAGACGACGCCGGGCCAGACGACGCCGGATACCGCCATCACCCTGCCGCGCCAGGCCGGCCCGGTGGGCTTTGCCGACCTTGCCGCCCGCGTGGCGCCCGCCGTGGTGCGGGTATCCGTGACCGGCCAGGCCCCGGCCGCGGCGGTGGCGGAGATTCCGCCCGAACTGCGCGGCACCCCGCTGGAGCCCTTCTTCCGCCGCTTCCAGGAACAGCAGCGCCCCGGCGCGCGGCCTGATGCACGCCAGGGCCAGCGCCCCGGCCAGCCGCCGCAGGGCCAGCCGCCGCAGGGCCGCGCCCGCATGGGCCAGGGCAGCGGCTTCATCATCGATGCCGCCGGCTACATCGTCACCAACAACCATGTGGTGGGCGATGCCGCCAGCGTGCGCGTGGAACTCGCCGATGGCCGCGAATTGCCGGCGCGCGTGGTCGGCCGCGACCAGCAGACCGACCTGGCGCTGCTGAAGGTGGAGGCCGGGTCCCCGCTGCCGACGCTGGTCTGGGGCGACAGCGATGCGACGCGCGTGGGTGACTGGGTGGTGGCCATGGGCAACCCCTTCGGCCTCGGCGGGTCGGTGACGGCGGGCATCGTCTCCGCCCGCGGCCGGCAGATCGGTGCCGGGCCGTATGACGACTTCATCCAGACCGATGCGCCGATCAACCCCGGCAATTCCGGCGGCCCGCTGTTCAACGGCAATGGGGAGGTGGTGGGCATCAACACCGCCATCTACGCGCCCGGCGGCGGCAATGTCGGCATCGGCTTCGCCGTGCCGTCCCGCATGGCGCGCAACGTGATCGCGGACCTGCAGCGGGATGGCGTGGTGGCGCGCGGCTGGCTCGGCGTGGCGATGCAGCCGATCGACGCCGAACTGGCCGCCGCCCTGGGCCTGCCGAACCAGCGTGGCGCGCTGGTGGCGGGCGTGGAGCCGAACAGCCCTGCCGCCCGCGCCGGCCTGCGCCCCGGCGACGTGGTGGTGGGCCTGCAAGGCCGGGAGATCGCCACGCCGCGCGAGCTGGCGATCGCGGTGGCGGAGCTGGAGCCCGAAAGCCGCGCCACCTTCGCCCTGCTGCGCGATGGCGCACGCACCGAACAGGCGGTGACCATCGGCCTGCGCGAGCAGCCGCAGCAGCAGGCGGAAGCGCAGACCGAGGCCGAGCGCCCCGATTCGCTCGGCCTGCGCCTGGCCCCCGCGCAGCGCGCCCTGCCCAACAGCAAGGCCCCGGCTGGGGCTGAAGCGCAGGGCGTGCAGGTGGCCGGTGTCGATCCCGGCAGCGTCGCCGCCACCCGCGGCGTGCGCCCCGGCGACATCATCCTGCGCGCCGGTGGCCGCGAGGTCAGCAGCCCGCGCGATGTGATGGAGGCGGTGGCCGCGGCGCGGCGTGAGGGCCGGCCGGCCATCGCCCTGCAGCTCTCCCGCGAATCGGGCAACGCCTTCGTGGCGCTGCCGCTCGCCGGCCAGGGCTGACCGAACGCCGCCCAGCGCCGCTATCGGCGGGTCGGGCGGGAGAGGCGCCGCCGGGTGGGCTGTCAGCCACCCGGCGGCGCGCTACCCTGCGCCGCTGGACGCGGACGGGACCCTTATCAATGAATGCGACTGAGCGGCGACAGGCCTTCCGGGCGGTGCTTTCCGGCACCGCCTGCGTGCATCCGGCCAGCGTCTTCGACGCCATTTCCGGCCGCATCGCCGCCGATCTCGGCTTCGAGACGGCCATCCTCGGCGGCTCCGTCGCCTCGCTCGCCGTGCTCGGCGCGCCGGACCACATCATCCTGACGCTGACCGAATTCGCCGACCTGATCCGCCGCATCACCCGCGGCGGCGCGCCGCCGCTGATCGTCGATGCCGACCACGGCTACGGCAATGCGCTGTCCGTGATGCGGACGGTGGAGGAACTGGAGGCAGCCGGCGTCGCCGCCCTGACCATCGAGGATACGCTGCTGCCGCGCCCCTATGGCCCCGACAAGCCCGCGCTGCTGCCGCTGGCGGAGGGGCTGGGCAAGATCCGCGCGGCGCTGGCCGCGCGGGTCGATCCTTCCCTGGTCATCATCGCCCGCACCTCCGCCCTGTCGGTGACCTCGACGGAGGATGCCGTGGCCCGCGCCCGCGCCTATGCCGAGGCGGGCGCCGACGGCATCTTCATCACGGGTCTGACGGACCTCGCCCAGCTCGATGCGCTGCGGGAGGCGACGGGGCTGCCGGTCATCCTGGGCAATGCGAAGCCCGGCCTCGGCGGGGCTGCTTCCTTCGCGGCGCATGGGGTGCGGGTGGCCTTGCAGGGCCATGCCACCTTCCCGGCGGCGATGCAGGCGGTGCATGACACGCTGAAGGCGCTGCGCGAGGGCACCGCACCCAAGGATCTGCGCGGGTTGCCGGATGCGGCGGCGACCAGGCGCTGGCAGCGGGATGAGCAGTACGACGCCGCGATCCGCGATTTCCTCGGCGGGTGAACGCCGAGGCGGGGAGGGTCAATCCTCCTCGCCGTAGGGATTCTCCGTGCCGCGCAGATGCAGGCGGATCGGCACGCCCGGCATGTCGAACTTCTCCCGGAAGCTGTTCACCAGGTAGCGGCGGTAATCCTCGGGCAGTTGCTCGGCGCGGGTGCCGAAGACGGTGATGGTGGGCGGGCGGGCCTTAGGCATGGTGGCGTAGCGCAGCTTGATGCGCTTGCCCTCCACCAGCGGCGGCTGGTGGCGGTCCTTCATGATCTCGAACCAGCGGTTCAGCTCGCCGGTCGGCACGCGGCGGTTCCACAATTCATAGACGGTGCGGACCGTCGGCATCAGCTTCTCAAGCCCGCGTCCATTGGCGGCCGAAAGCGGCACCACCGCGATGCCCTTCATCTGCGCGAAGCTGGCGGTCAGCGTGTCCTCCAGCTTGCGGCGAGTCGCGGTGCGATCCTCCACCGCGTCCCACTTGTTGAAGGCGATCACCAGGGCGCGGCCCTCGCGCTCCGCCAGCCGGCCGATGCGAAGGTCCTGTTCATCCATGCCCTGGAGGGCATCCACCACCAGGATCACCACCTCCGCCTCCTTCAGCGCGGCGATGCTGGCCTCGGTGGAGATCTTCTCCAGATGCTTCTCGATGCGGGCCTTCTTGCGCAGGCCGGCGGTATCGACCAGCCGGATCGGCCCCTCGGCATCGCGGAATTCGACGCTGATCGCATCCCGCGTCAGCCCCGGCTCCGGCCCGGTAATCATGCGTTCCTCGCCGACCAGCGTGTTCAGCAGGGTGGATTTACCGGCATTCGGGCGGCCCAGGATGGCCAGCCGCAGCGGCCTTTCCCGTTCCTCGCCGCGTCCCCGCCGCGGTTCGGCCTGCAAGCGGTCCCGCACCTCGTCATGCAGATTGCCAAAACCGTCGCCATGTTCGGCGGAGACCGCGATGGGGTCGCCGAGGCCGAGTTCGTAGGCTTCCATGGCGGATTGCATGCCGAGCCGGCCCTCGGCCTTGTTCGCCACCAGCAGCACCGTGCAGGGCGCCTTGCGCAGCCATTGGGCAAAGGCGCGATCCGCCGCGGTCAGCCCGGTGCGGACATCGACCACGAACAGCACCAGGTCGGCCTGGCGCAGCGCGCCCTCGCTGCTCGCGGTCATCCGCCCGGCCAGCGTATCCGGCGCCGCTTCCTCCAGCCCGGCCGTGTCGATCAGCCGGACGGGGATGCCACCGATCTCGGCTTCGACTTCCTTGCGGTCACGGGTAACGCCGGGGGTGTCGTCCACCAGCGCGATCTTCCGCCCGGCCAGGCGGTTGAACAGCGAGGATTTGCCCACATTGGGCCGGCCGAGGATGGCGACGGTCTGCATGATATTCCAAAGGTCCCGGCCAGGCGATGCGCGCGGCCGGCCTCCTCATAGCACCGCACGCGCCAAGTTGCGCGCGCTCGCTCGTCATGGCGCCCCGGCGCCCCAAAGGGTCCTCTCCCCCCGGCGGGGCGAGAGGTGGGGCGAGAGCGGCGGGGCCGTGCCCTACCGCAGCGCCATCAGCGTCCCGTCATCGCCCAGCAGCACCATCGTGCCCTGCGCCAGGGCGGCTGGCAGGGTGCTGCCGGAGGATAGCGGCACGCGGCCGGCGATGCTGCCATCGCCCGGCGCCAGCAGCAGCAATTCGCGCTGGCTGGAGGGGATCATCACGAAGCCGCCGGCCAGGATCGGCGGGCCGAAGCGCGCCGCCTCCCCCCGCCGGCCGCCGGCCGGGGAGGGATCGAGCTCGGAGACCCAGCGGATGCGGCCATCCTCCCGCCCCACCGCCACCGCTTCCCCGGCGCGGGTGACGGAGAACACCCAGTCGCCGGCCGAAGCCACGCCGGTGCCGCCGCCGAAGGTCCGTTCCCACAGCCGCCGGCCGCTGCGGAGGTCCACCGCGATGGTGGTGTTCGCCATGCCCGCCGCCAGCACGCGGCCGCGGTCGATCACCGGCAGGCCGGTGATGCCGACGATATCGGCCAGGCTGGTGGCACCGATGGTGCCGAGCCCCTCGGACCACAGCAGCCGCCCGTCGGAGGTTCGCACCGCGGCAAGCTCACCGGTGCCGAAACCGGCCACCACGGCCTCGCCCTCCACCGCCGGAGCGGGCAGGCCGAGCGGCAGGGTGCTGGCCGCCCCGGCGCGATGCGTCCACAGCCGGCGCCCGTCTTCCGTGGACAGGGCGAGCAGGTGGTTCTCCAGCGTCACCACGAAGATCCGCCCGCCGGCGACGGTCGGCGCGCCGCGGGTGGGGGAAGGCGTGCGGACACGCCAGCGCACCGCGCCATCCTCCGGCGACAGGGCCAGCACCTCCGCCATGCCGGTCGCCACATACAGCACGCCATCGGCGAAGGCGGCGCCGCCGCCGACGGTGCCGGCGCTCTCATTCTCCGGCGTCGTCTCCACCCGCCAGCGGCGGCCGCCATCGGCCAGCGCGAAGGCGGAAACCTGGCCGGAGGCATCGACGGCATAGACGGTATCGCCGGCGATGATCGGCCCGGCGGTCAGCTGGGACCGGTAGCCGGAGCCGCCGCCGATCGAGGCCCGCCAGGCCTGGCGCGGCTCCGCGGTGAATTCGGCGTGGCCCGGCGCATGGCTCGGCGGGCCACCGGCCTGCGGCCATTCCGCCAGCGCCGAGGCCGGCGGCAGCGAAACCGTGCCCGCCGCTCCCGAATCGGCCGCGAGCGGCGGATCGGCGCTCAGCACGCTGCGGCGTTCGCCGGGCAGCGGCACCTTGCGGCTGCCCATCAACCCATCGAGGCTGGAGCAGCCCGGCAGCAACGCGGCCGCCCCGAGCAGCGCGGCGCGGCGGGAAACCATGTTCTTCATCATGAGCCGAGCCCTGCCGCCAGCCGCTGCGCACGTTCGCGCAGCCCGGGTGTTGCCGCCGTATCCGCGGCCAGCGCCTGCAATTGCTGCCGCGCCTCCGCCATATCGCCGCGGCGGATGGCCACCAGCGCCGCCATCTCCCGCGCCGGGGCCTGCCAGGCATTGCCCGGCTGGGTCAGCGGCCCGATGCGTGCCGCGAGCTGCGCCGGGTCCACGGTTTCAAGCCCGTGGCCGACATACAGCAGCGCGGCGAGGTCGCGGTACAGCGCCTCCGCCGCGCTGTCGCGGGCCACCGCGTCCCACAGCGCCAGCGCGGCCTGGATATCGCCGGTCTCCGCCTTCAGCGCCGCGGCGCGCAACCGGGCCAGGGTGCGGTAGCCATCCGGGGCGGACTGCGCCAGCGTGCTGAACCCCTCCGCCACCGCAGGCAGGTCCGCCCCGCGTGCTTCGGCGGTGCGGTGCAGGGCCAGGTAGGTCTCGGCGGCGGTGGCGGCCTGCCGCTCATCATTCCAGCGCCAGGCCTGCCAGCCACCGAAAGCGGCCAGCACCAGCAGCGCCACGCCGAGCGCGACGCCGCCCCAGCGCTTGGCCAGGCGGCGGGTGCGATCGGCGCGGAAATCCTCTTCGATCTCGTCGAAGATATCGGGCACGGGCAATCCTTCGGTCCGCAGGGGGCCGGACCATAGCGGTCCGTACAGGTCACGTTAAGCCCGGGACCTTAGCCTCCCGCCCATGCCCCCGCCACCTCACCCCGGAATCGCGCATCCGGCCCGCCCCGGCCGCCGCCGGTTGATGCTGCTGCCGCCCCTGCTTCTGGGGCTCGGCGGTTGCCAGATCGAGCAGACGATGGGGGCGGCGGCGGGACCGGTGCTGGTGGCCAGCGGCGCCGCCCTGGTGCTGACCGGGCGAACCCCGGTGGACCATGTGGCGAGCCTGGTGACGGGGCGGGACTGTTCCGTGGTGCGGCTGGAGCGGCGCGAGGGCTGGTGCGCCCCGCCGCCCACCCCGCCGGCGCCGGCCGCCTATTGCACCCGTTCGCTCGGCAGCGCCGATTGCTGGACCACGCGCCCCTTCAATGCCGGCCGCCAGGTGGCCGACCCGCCGGCGCCCTGAGCGGCCTCAGGCCAGGGGGCCGCGCCAGAGCTGGATGCCCGGGCGCGAAGCGGCCCGGGGGTCCGCCAGTTGCAGCGCGGCCGGGCGTTCCGCCACCAGTCGCCACTTCTCGGACAGCATCCTGATGGCGGCGTTTTCCTCCGCGCGGTTCAGCGGGGCCAGCATCAGCCAGCGCACCCTTTCCTGCAGCGCCGGCAGCCCGCGGGAGGTCAGGCCGACCAGCAGGCGGGGGATGCCGACGCGGAGGTAGTCCCAGCTTTCCTCCCGGGTCAGCAGATCCTGTGCCAGCGCGCCGCGTGGCGGAAGCTTGTCCGGGTCCGAGCCGACCGCGGCTTGCAGAAGCGTGGTCTCGCCGTCCAGCCCCGCCGTCTGCAGCGCGGTGAGCAGCCGGCCAAAGCGGCCGGGGTCGGATTCCGTGGCGTGCAGCACTGGCGTCAGCCCGCGCCGGCGGCTGGCCAGCGCCGCGGCGAGCGGCAGGTCGGGTTGCGCAGCGCCGAGGAACAGCGCCCGCCAACTGTCCCGTGCCCCGTCCAGGCTGCGCGCGAGGCCAACCCATTCGGCGCCTTCCTCGGTCGCCCCGGCCGGCATGGCGGTGCCGCACACCGCCTCCCGCGCTGCCGCCACCTGCGCCGCACCAAGCGGGTCCTCCGCCGCCGCCGCCACGGGCGCGGGCTTCGGAGCCGCGGGTTTCGGCGCGGGGGGCGCTGCCGGTGTGGGGTTTGGCGGAGGCGACGCGGCCGCGGCCGGCTTCGGCGCGGGGGGCGATGCCGGTGTGGGGTTCGGTGCGGAGGGTGCTGCCGCGGCCGGTTTCGGCGCAGGGGGCGCTGCCGGGGCCGGATTCGGTGCGGGGGACGCTGCCACGGCCGGCTTCGGCGCGGGTGGCGCTGCCGCGGCTGGTTTCGGCGCAGGGGGCGCGGCCGGGGCCGGATTCGGCGCAGGGGGCGCTGCCGCGGCTGGTTTCGGCACAGGGGGCGCGGCCGGGGCCGGATTCGGCGCAGGGGGCGCTGCCGCGGCGGGCTTCGGCGCGGAGGGTGCTGCCGCGGCTGGTTTCGGCGCAGGGGGCGCGGCCGGGGCCGGATTCGGTGCGGGAGACGCGGCCGCGGCCGGCTTCGGCGCGGGGGGCGCTGCCACGACCGGCTTCGGCGAAGGGGGCGCTGCCGCTGCGGGCGGCGGCGCGGGGGGCTTCTCGGTGGGGGGCGTGGCAGCCTTGGGCTGCGACGGGGGCGCCGTTGCCGCAGCGGCCGGCTTTGCCAAAGGCGCATCGGTTGCCGCGGGGCGCGCCGGGGGCGGTTCCGTCGCGGATGCGGGCGCCGCCTTCAGGACCGGCCGGCTGGAAAGAATGGTCTGCGGCGTCGATGCCGGGGCCGCGGTCTGCGCAGGCGCATCGGTTGCCGCGGCGGGCGGTGCCGCCAGCAGGCCGGTCTTGCCCCACTCCGTGGCCGGCAAGCCGGTCTCCCGCGGGGCCGGCTGCGGCGGGGTGCCTTCCGCCAGCGGTGGCGCCGAGGGGCCGGGCTCGCCCGGCTCGGCGGGGTTCCCGCCAAGCGATGCCAGCAGCGGGCTGGCCCAGATCGGGGTCGCGGGCCGGGCCGGCGCGGTGGTGGCCAGGAAAGACAGCAGGCCGGCCGTGGGCTGCGGCGCAGCGAGCTCCGGCGGCGGGGCCGGGGGCGCCATCAGCAGCGGGGGTGGCAGGGCCGGGGCGGGCGGTGCGGTGGAAAGCAATGCGGCCAGGGGTCCGAGCCCCGCTGGCGGCGCGTCCCTGGCCAGCGGCGCCGGGGCCTGCGGCGCCGGGGCCTGCGGCACCGGGTCCGCGACCTCCGGCGTCAGGGCCTCGGCCGTCCGGGCCCGGGCGCCGTCTGCCGCAGGCGCCGTGGCGGCCTGCGCGCCGATCTGGGCCGGGTCCCCGTTCTGGCAATCGGTATGGCCATCGGTCGGGTCTCTGGTCTGCGCGCCGGGGGGGGGCTGCGCCACGACCTCGGTCACAGGCGCCAGCAACCCCTGGCGCGGCGCCAGTGAGGCACGCAGCCGGGCCGCCCAATCCACGACACCCTTGTCCTGCTGCGCCATCACCGCCTCCCCATCCCGCCTTCCGGCGTCTACCAGCCGCGACGGGGCGCCTCAACCGCTGATGGAAGCAGCCCCCCGCTCAGGGGGCGAAGCGGGCCGGGGCGCCGGTGGGCTCGCCCAGCACCGCATCGTCGCGCATCACCGCCTGGCCGCGGATGATGGTCATCACCGGCCAGCCGGTGCAGGAATACCCGGCGAAGGGCGTCCAGCCGCAGGGGGAGGCGATCCAGCTTTCCTCGATGATGCGGGTCTTCTTCATGTCCACGACGGTGAAATCGGCATCGTAGCCGGCGGCCATGCGGCCCTTGCCGACCAGGCCGAAGACCCGCGCCGGCCCGGCATTCATCAGGTCCACCAGCCGCGGCAGGGAAAGCCGGCCGGCGCTGACATGGTCCAGCATCACCGGCACCAGCGTCTGCACGCCCGTGAGCCCGGCGCCGCATTCCGGCCAGGGCTTTTCCTTCGACGCCCGGCTATGCGGCGCGTGGTCCGACCCCACGCTGTCCACCGTGCCATTCGCCACCGCCTCCCACGCCGCCGCCATGTGGCGCGCGTCGCGGATCGGCGGGTTCATCACGCCGTAGCCGCCGAGGCGGTCATAGACCTCATCCGTCTGGGTAAGGTGGTTCAGCAGCACCTCCACCGTGCAGACGTCGCGGAAATCCTTCAGGTAGTTCAGTTCCTCGGCGGTCGAGACGTGCAGGATATGCGCCGGCCGGCCGGTCTTGCGCGCGATCGCCATCAACCGCCGCGTGCCGAGGAAGGCGCATTCCACGTCGCGCCATTCGGCATGCATCCGGTGCGGCATGCCGGTGGTGTAGGCGCCCTTGCGGGCCTGCAGGCGGTATTCATCCTCGGAGTGGTAGCTGATGCGGCGCCGGCCGCTGCGCATCACGGCCTCCAGGCTGGCATCATCCTCCACCAGCAGGTCGCCGGTGGAGCTGCCGGCGAAGACCTTCACGCCGCAGACATTCGGCTCGGCTTCGAGCGCCGCGAGTTCGGCGATGTTGGATTTCGCGGCGCCGACATAGAAGCCCATGTCGCACCAGGCGCGGCCGGCGATGAAATCCCGCTTCCAGTCCAGCCTCTCCCGCGTCGTGATGGAGGGGTTGGTGTTGGGCATGTCGAACACCGTGGTCAGCCCGCCGAGCACCGCGGCCTTGGTGCCCGTGGCGATGGTCTCCACCGCCGCATCGCCCGGCTCGCGCAGATGCACATGGCTGTCGATCAGGCCGGGCAGCACATGCAGGCCGGCGCAGTCGATGGTCTCCGCCGCCGTGGCGGTGCGCAGATCGCCGATCGCGGCGATGCGGCCGGCGCGGACGCCCACATCGGTGGCCTCCATCCCCCAGGGCAGGACCACGGTGCCGCTGCGCAGGACGAGGTCGTAGGTCTGGGTCATGGCGGCGCTGTCCTCTGCTGTCGGGGTTTCTATAAGCGTCCGGTGGCGCGCGGCCCAGCCACGTAAAGGCTGTCTGCGGATGATGGCGGGAGGGCGGAAAGGGTGGGAGCGGCCAAGCTGCTGTCAAAAAGCTACGGCGACATGTCGTAACAGTGAGCTTGGTACGAAACGGTGAAGCTTTGCCGACCGACCCTACAGAGCTGAGCTTGCGAAGCCTGTCACCCAAGGGGTGACACGGTAGGCCCAAAGGCGCAGTCTAGTTTGCATTAAGATTTGGTTGGTGACGGGACAATGGGGGGAGCATGGGCCTAGAGGATCACTACCGAGGTTTGTTCGCTCAGGCGGGAGCCGCGTTGGAAAGTCTGACCGCCGAGAGCGATCAACTTGCTGAATTCACGAGCGTCCACAACATTGCAAATGAACTTGAGACACTAGTGCGTGCTGTAAACAATAGGCCGGAACTCGTCGTGTACGAGCACGCTCTTCAGGAATTTCAATTCTCTTTATACGCAGCAGCCGGAGGAAGTTACCGTCACGCGCACATCAGTTTGCGTTTGTGTTTCGAATTATTTAGCGCGGGGGTCTTATTTTCTGCGCACGAGATTAAACTTCGAAATTGGCTTTCTGGGGCTGAGAATAGCGATGTGAACTGGGGGCAGATCACCCACCCGGAGACCGGCATATTTTCGACGTTCTTCGTCAGATCCTTTAATTCCGAACTTTCTTCATCTGCAAAACAGTACCAAGTAGTGGCGCTGAAGGTTTACAGAGAATGCTCCGAATTTGTTCATGGAAATGTGCAGACACACGGCAGCATAGGAAGGCCGATAGAATATAATGCCGACCTTCTCCGAGGTTGGGCTGATCGTGTAAAGGCGGCACGAATATGCATAATATTTGCCTTTGCGGGACGCTATTTGGCGCTTCTCGAAAACACTAGACGTAACCAAATAGAGAGCATCATGACTGAGAATCTGGGTCACCTCCCCGCCGTTCGTGCGGCCTATTCATAGGAAGACAAGATGGCTGATTTCTTTTTTAGAACTGAAGATATTCGACCCGAGGAGGTGGGCCAGTATTTCGTCGAGAGTCGACATGATCGACGCATTGTGGATGCCCTCAAAAACAGGAATCCGACAATTCTGATAGGAAGCCGCGGTGTGGGAAAATCATTTCTCCTCCGGGTGGCGCAAAAGGAACTTGTGGATGTCTTTGATCGGGAGCGTGTTTTCCCTGTCTATTTGAGTTTTGTCCGGAGTTCGTTGCTTCAATCCAGCGATCCGGAGCGTTTCAAGCATTGGATGCTGGCTAAGATTAGCTCCGCGATCATTCGCGGACTTCAAAAGCAGGGGCTGCTTACCTCGCTTCCCAAAGCTGCTCAGCGTCTTGCCGGAGGTGAGGTTACGGACGCTCATCTCACGGCGATCGAATCCGTGGCGGAGGCATACGAAAACTCGTGGCGAGACCCCACGGCAACGATTAATAGTTCACAGGTGCCGCCCGTTGACGCGCTGAAGGAGGCGCTTGAGGACTTAGCTGACGAGCTAAATGTAAAAAGATTCGTTCTCTTGATCGATGAGGCCGCGCATATCTTCGTGCCTGAGCAGCAGCGTCAGTTCTTCACTCTATTTAGAGATCTCAGAAGCCATTGTGTGACGTGTAATGCTGCTGTCTACCCAGGGGTGACGAGTTTTGGGGATACATTTCAACCCGCTCATGACGCTACTATGCTTTCGCTTGATCGGGATGTGCTTGCGCAAGACTACATAGAAAACATGCGTGAGATCGTCGAGAAGCAGGCTGATGCCGCAACCCTTAAAAACATCGCTCAGTATGGTCGTAATTTCGCAGTTTTAGCGTATGCGGCGTCTGGAAACCCTCGACTTCTCTTGAAGACGCTTGCTGCGGCCTCGAAGGTTAATTCCAATCAGGTTAACGAAACCGTCAGGGAGTTTTATCGGGTCGAAATATGGTCTGAGCATTCTGTGCTTGCTGAAAAATATGCCGGACATCGAGAGGTGACGGATTGGGGGAGGCAATTCATAGAAAGTCAAGTTCTGCCGGACATAAAATCAAAAAACGAATCATATTTGGCGGCCGACAAAAATACTAGTGCCTATCTATGGATACATCGCGACGCACCGGCCGCGGTGAAGGAAGCGCTGAGAGTTTTATCATATACTGGAGTCCTCAGTGAACAGTCGTCGGGAATCAAGGCGAGTCGAGGCGAGATTGGGACCCGGTACATTGTGAACCTAGGTTGTTTATTTTCGCTCGAGGCCGCTCCTGCGTCGACGGCTTTTGATATTGCTAGGGGCCTAACCCCCAAGAGGATGACCGAATTCGGTGCTCATCACGCTTATTACAGATCTCTTGTCGAGCAGGTAGATAAAGCGCCGGCCCAGATCGGCGGATATGCCTTAGCCGGCCAGCTCGCGAAATCTATTTCGGTTCTTGATCTTTCCGAGTGGCAGCGTGGGAAACTTCTCGAGCTTAGCTTACACACCATCGGGGATGTTCTGAATGCGACTGAGCAGAAGCTTAAAGAGGCGTCCTATGTAGGCGATGTCCGCGCCCGACGCATGCGGAACGCAGCAGTCGCGGCCGTTCTCGAATACCTCTCTGGCTAGCGCCGGTTTCGGTTGTTTGATGTCAATCTCCAGGTGTCCAATTTGGATCGAGAGGAGACATTCCGCCCCGCATTCGGCGGCACCCACTCACCCCCCCAGCACCTGCCACACATCCCCCGCCACATCCCGCCGTTCCACATGCGCACGGTGCCACAGCGCGTAAAACAGCAGGTGCCAGGCGGCGAAGCCGCGGTGCTTGTCGCCGCCGGCGTGGCGGAACAGCGCCGCCACGCGGTCGGGCTTCGCCACCTCCGCCACCCCCGGCTGCGCCGCCACAAGCGGGCCGAGGCGTTCCCCCACGCCGCCAATCCAGGCAGCGACGGGGACCGTAAAACCCTGCTTGGCGGCGAAGGGTTGCGCGCCCGGCACATGCCGGGCGGTCCAGGCGCGCAAAAGCCATTTGCCGGTGCGGCGGCGCACCTTCAGGTTGTCCGGCAGTCGGAAGGCGCAGGCGGCGACTTCCGGGTCCAGGAACGGCGTGCGGCCTTCCAGCCCATGCGCCATCAGGCAGCGGTCGAGCTTGGCCAGAAGGTCATTCGGCAGCCAATCGGCGATATCGGCGGCCTGGGCGGCCTGCAGGCGGGTGCGGCCGGGCAGGGCGGTGGCGGCCTCGGCCGCGGCGATGCCGTCCCGCCAGGCGCGCGGCGCTTCCCGCAGCACATCCTTCACATGGTCGAAGGCGCCGGTGGCGCGCGGCCGGCGGCCCCACAGCCAGAGCGGCCGCATGGCGCTGCGGTAGCGGCCATAGCCGCCGAACAGCTCATCCCCGCCCTCGCCGGACAGCACCACCTTCACATCCTGCCGCGCCCGGCGGGCGAGGAACCAGGTGGGGATGATGGCGTAATCCGCCGCCGGGTCGTCCATCGCCGCGACGATTTTTGGCAACTCGCGCCAGACCTCGGCCTCGGTCACCGTGATGGTAGTGTGGATGGCGCCGTGGGCCTTGGCGGCGGCTTCCGCCGCGGCGCGTTCATCCGCGGCACCCGGCACGTCGAAGCTGGCGGTGAAGGCGCGCACCGGCTGGCTGTTCAGCCGGGCCATCATCGCCAGCACGGCACCGGAATCGATGCCGCCCGACAGGAACAGGCCATAGGGCACGTCGCTGCGCTGGTGCAGGCGGACGCTGTCCTCGAAGGCAGCATCGAGGCGGGCCAGCGCGTCCTCCTCCGTCACCGGCACCGGGCCGCCCTCGGGCAGCGCGGCGCGACGGTGGCGTTCGACGATGGCGCCATCGGCGATCACCACCGTTTCTCCCGGCAGCACGCGGGTGATGCCCGCAAAAATCGTCTCGGCGCCGGTGGTGAACTGGATCTGCAGCAGTTCGTCCCGCGCCTCCGCCCGCACCACCGGCCGCACCAGCCCGGCGGCGAGCAGCGCCTGCGGTTCCGAGGCGAAGGCGATGCCGCCCGGCACCTCGGCCAGGTACATCGGCTTGATGCCGAAGGGGTCGCGCGTCAGCACCAGGCGGCGCGTGGCGCGGTCATGCAGCGCCATGGCGTACATGCCGCGCAGCGCCAGCGCCGTCGCCGCCGCGCCATCGCGGCGATAGAGGTGCAGCGGCGGTTCGCAATCCGATCCCGTGGCGCAGACCAGCGCATGCGCCTCCCGCAGTTCCAGGTAGTTGTAGACCTCGCCATTGGCGACCAGCGTGGTCGGGCCGGCGAAAAGCGGCTGGTCGCCGGTGGCCAGGTCGATGATCGCCAGGCGGTTATGCGCCAGCCCGACATTGTCCGCGATGTGCACGCCCTGCCCATCCGGCCCGCGATGCGCCAGCGCGGCGAGCATGGCGTGCAGGATGGCGGGATCGGGCGTCAGGCCCTGCTTCAGGGCGAGGCCGGCAATGCCGCACATCAGGCCTGTCCCTTTCGCGCGGCGGCTTCGCCGAGAAACTGTGCCCAGGCGGCCAGCACCGGGGCTTCCGCATGCCGCGCCAGGAAGGCGGCGCGGCCGGCGGTGGCCAGCGCCTCAGCCCGTGCTGGGTCGTCCAGCACCTGTGCGAGGGTGGCGGCCAGGGCGGCGTGGTCGCCGATCGGCACCAGCAGGCCGGTCTCGCCGTGGCGCATCACTTCCCGCGGTCCGTCCGCCGCGGTCGCCACCACCGCGCGCGCGGCCGAAAACCCTTCCAGCACCACATTGCCCAGCGGCTCGATGCGCGACGGCACCACCAGCAGGCGACAGGCGGCGAGCAGCGCGCCGACATCCTGGCGCCAGCCGAGAAAGGCCACGCGGTCGCCGAGGCCGAGCTGCCGCACCAGCGCCTCCAGCATCGCCCGCTCCGGTCCCTCGCCGGCCAAGGCGAGATGAACCGCCGGCGGCAGCAGCGCCATGGCGCGCAGCAATGTGGAAAAATCCTTGTTCGGGTGCAGCCGGCCCATGGCCAGCAGGGGCACCGCGCCTGGCGGGAAGGGCAGGGTGGCGGGCGGCGTGTCGGCCAGGTCGGCGGCGAAGTTCGGCACCAGACGCACCCGATCGGCCGGCCAGCCCTGAAGCGCGATCCAGTCGCACAGCCCCTGGGTGTTGGCGGCCAGCAGGTCGCAGCCGCGGTAGTGCTTCAGCGCATAGGCGCCACCGAGCCGCCCGGTCATCGCCCAGCCATCGCGCGCGTCGCTGGCGGCGCGGGCGAAACCGGCGGCGCGGTTCATCCAGGCCACCACCACCTGCGGCCCGAAGCCGCGCAGCGCGGCACGCAGCCGCGGGGCGGTCAGCCAATCCAGCGGCCCGCCGAAGCCAAGCTGCACGGGCGTCACCCCGCCCGCCGCCAGCCTTGCGGCGCGGCCGGGTTCGCGCCGGATGACCGCCAGCACCTCCATGCCGGTGCGATGCTGCGCGAGGACCAGGCGTTCGAAGAAGGCCTCCGCCCCACCCTGCGCGGCGCCGGCCATGACATGCGCGACCCTCACGCGGGTACCGGCGCGGCGAGCAGGCGGTTCGCGGCCGCGAGCACGCGCGATTCGGGCAGCGCGGTCATCGGTGCCTCGAAGCGCGGGCCATCGGCCTCCACCGCCACGGCGCGCTGGCCGCAGGGGCCGTATTCGGCGGCGCTGCTGCGGCCGAACAACCCGATGGTGGGCGCCCCGGTGGCGGCGGCCAGGTGCATCAGGCCCGAATCATTGCCGAGGAACAGCGCCGCCCGGCGCAGCACCGCCGCCACCTCCGGCAGCGCCAGGTTGCCGACCAGATCGACCGCATCCGGGAAGGCGTCCAGCAGCGGGGCCGCCATCGCGCGCTCCATCGTGCCCGGGCCGCCGAGGATGGCGATGCGCGCGCCCGCCAGCGCGCCGCCGGGTGCGGTCAGCGCCCGCGCCACATGGATGAAGCGCTCCGCCGGCCAGACCTTCTCGGACCAGTTGGCAGTCGGCCCGAGCACCAGCCACGGCCCGCCCGGCAGCAGGGCGGCGGCGCGCGCCTCATCGGCCGGTGCGGTCCAGGCGACGGGCAGCGGCGGCGGCGCCAGCCCCATCAGCGCGCCGAGATGGGTCAGCCGGTGCCCGGGCCGGCGGCCACCCTTGCCGGTCAGGCGCTGGCCCGCCGGCACCATCCAGGCCAGCGCCGAGGCCCGCAGATCCACCACCAGATCCCAGCGGGTGCGCGCCACCTGCCACCAAAGATCCAGCCAATGCAGTTCGAAGCGCTTCTTCGTCACCACGATCAGCCGTTCCAGCCCCGGCATGCGGGCAAAGACCCCGGCCGCGGCTGGGCCACAGGCCACCGTGATGCGGGCGCCCGGATGGGCGCGCAGAAGATGGTCGAGCAGCCCGGTGGTCAGGACCGCATCGCCGATCCGGGTGGCGGTGACGAAAAGGATGCGCATGCCGGCGCTGCCTAGCACGGCGGCCGGAATCGCCCCAAGCGGATGCCGGTTGCAACGCCGTCGCATCTTGCCCATGTGGCGGACATGCCGATCACTCTCCTGACCGGACGCGGCGTTGTGGAAGTGGCGGGCCCGGACCGGGTCGGCTTTCTGCAGGGCCTGGTGTCCAATGATGTCACCGCTGCCGGCCCGGGCCAGGCGGTCTGGGCTGCGCTGCTGACGCCGCAGGGCAAGTGGCTGGCCGATTTCTTCATCCTGGCCGAGGATGAGCGCCTGTTGCTGGATGCCGAGGCCGCGCAGGTGCCGATGCTGGTGCAGCGCCTGTCGCGCTTCAAGCTGCGCGCCAAGGTGACGCTGCGCGATGCCTGCAGCGATCTGTCGGTGCTCGCCGGATGGGGCGGCGCGATCCCGCCAGCCGGCACGCTTGCTGCGCGCGACCCCCGGCTGCCGGAAGCCGGCTGGCGCGCGCTGGTGGCGACGCATCTGGTCGGCGGATCGGTGCTGACCGACGCGACGGAGGCGGATTACGATCTGCATCGGCTGCGCCTTGGGCTGCCCGATGGCTCGCGCGACCTGCTGCCGGAGAAGTCCGTGCTGCTGGAAGGCCCCTTCGATGAGCTCGGCGGCGTGTCCTGGACCAAGGGCTGCTACATGGGGCAGGAGCTGACGGCCCGCACCAAATACCGCGGCCTGCTCAAGCGGCGCATCATTCCGGTGACGGTCGAGGGTGGCCTGCCGCCGGCCGGCACGCCCGTGTTGCGGGATGGCGTGGAAGTGGGCGAGATGCGCTCGGCCCGGGATGGCCATGGCCTGGCGCTGCTGCGGCTGGATATCCTGGCCGCCGGCGGCACGCTCTCGGCCGGTGGTGCCGTGCTGACGCCGCGCGTGCCGGGCTGGATGAACCTGCCCTCCGCGGCCTGATCGTCAGCCGGCCGCTTTCTCGATCTCGGCGCGGGTCTTCAGATCCGCGTATTTCTGGCCCATGTCGAACAGGTTGGCCTCATGCGGGCCGAGCGCGCGGTCGCCGACGCAATCCGTCGCGACGATGGTGCGGAAATTGTGCTGCAGGCTGTCCACCACCGTCGCCCGCACGCAGCCGGAGGTCGTGCAGCCCGCCACAACCACCGTATCCGCGCCCTGGAAGCGCAGCCAGCTGGCCAGGTTGGTATCGAAGAAACCGCTGGCGCCCTGCTTGCGGACGATATGCTCCCCGGCACGCGGCGCCAGTTCCGGCACGATCTGCGACAGTGGCGAGGCCTCCGTCAGCTTCAGCAGGGACGGCGCCTTCAGGGTGAAGACGCCGGCATCGGAGCCATCCTCGGCATAGACCACGCGGGTATGCGCCACAGGCCAGCGGTGGCGGCGCGCGAAGGCCAGCAGATGCACCGTCTGTTCGATGGCGGGCGCGATGTTGCCGCCGCCGAAATGCGCCGGGTCGGCGAAGCCCACCACGAAATCCACGATCACCAGCGCCGGGCGGTTCCCCATGCCGGCGGCCTGGCCCATGCCCTGGCGGTGATAGATCTCGGCCTCGGGATGCCCGCTCATGCCACCGTCTCCAGGTCTGCCAGGGATTGGATCATCGAGGAGCGCAGCAGATAGGCGCGGTGCCGGGCCGGGTCGGCGACGGTGGCGCGCAGCTCGTCGTGGAAGGCGCTGCGGGCGGCGGGGTCGCGCTGGTTGAGGATCTGCCGGTTCCGCAGCGCCTGCTGCTGCACGACATCGAGCGCCACCTTGCGGCGCTGGCGGCCGTAGCGGCCCATGGTCTCCAGCGGCGCGCCGCGCCAGACCGCGGCCAGCTTCTCCGCCAGGTTGAAGGCATCATGGATGCCGCCATTCATGCCCATGCCGCCGAGCGGGTTGTTGATGTGGGCGGCATCGCCGGCCAGGAAGACGCGGCCATGGACGTATTCGTCCACCACGCGCTCATGCACCCGGTAGCCGGTGCGGTGCACCACCTCATACCCCTTCGGGTTCGGCACCACCGCCTGCAGCCGCGCCTCCATCCGCGCCGGCGCCGTCATCGCCTCGTCCGTTTCATTCGGATCGGTCGGGAACAGCACGCGCCAGAGCGAGGCGGTGCGCAGCAGTACGAACCATTCCTCCGGGTCCGAGATGTAGCAGATGTCGGCGAGGTCGGGGATCGCCTCATGGAAGGGGAAGGTGGTGGACAGCGACAGGAAGATTTCGGGAATCGTCTGGCCGCGGAACTCCGTGCCGACCGCGCGCCGCACCGCGCTGCGCGCACCATCGGCGCCGATCAGGTAGGACCCGGCCAGCCTTTCCGTGCTGCCATCCATGCGCTCGATGGTCAGCGTCACGCTGTCGGCGTCCTGCGCCACATCCGCGGCGCGGGCATCGTAGATGAAGGTGACATCCGGGTTCGCCGCCATGCGGTCCCGCAGCATCTGCGTCAGCCGCCACTGCTCGCATTGCAGGCGATAGGGGTGGTTCGTATCGGCCGAGAGCACGCCCATGTCGAAAGTGGCGATCGGGCCGGTGGCGCGGTCGCGGAACTGCCAATGCGGGCAGACCAGGCCCTGTTCGATCAGGCTGTCCACCACGCCGAAGCGGCCCAGCATGTCGAGCGTCGGCGGGTGGAAGGTGGAGGCGCGCAGATCGGTCGGCAGCGCCTCGGCCTGTTCGACGATGGTGACGGGTATGCCTTCCCCCGCCAGATAGGCGGCGGCGACCATGCCGACCGGGCCGGCGCCGGCAATCAGAACGGGGAGTGGCTTGGGCATCGGTGTCTCGCTGATGTCGGCGGGACAATGGCGTGCGGGGGGCGCCCTTGGAAGGGGGCGCTTGTGTGGCTGTCGCGGCGGCGCATCTATCGGGCATGAACCTCCCCTTCCTGTCCAAGCCGCCCCGCATCGCCCTGCTGCGCCTGTCCGGTGCCATCGCCGCCCGCGGCACCAGCCCCTTCGCCGCCCAGGGCATCAGCGCCCAGGCCAGCGGCCCGCTGATCGACCGTGCCTTCGGCATGAAGCGCCTGGCGGAGGTGGCGCTGGTGATCAATTCGCCCGGCGGGTCGCCGGTGCAATCCAGCCTGGTGGCGCAGCGCATCCGCCGGCTGGCGGACAAGAAAAAGGTGAAGGTCACCGCCTATGTCGAGGATGCCGCGGCGTCGGGCGGCTATTGGCTGGCCTGCGCGGCGGATGAGATCGTGGCGGACCCCGCCAGCATCCTGGGCTCCATCGGGGTGATCAGCGCCGGCTTCGGGCTGGAGGAGGCGATCGGCCGCATCGGTGTGCAGCGGCGGATGTACACCGCAGGCACCGAGAAAAGCTTCCTCGACCCGTTCCGGCCCGAACGGCCGGAGGATGTGGCGCGGCTGGAGGCGCTGCTGGGCGAACTGCACGAGGTGTTCCGCGACTGGGTCCGCACGCGGCGCGGGGCGAGGCTGAAGGCGCCGGAGGCCGAATTGTTCAGCGGCCGCTTCTGGATCGGCCGGCGCGCGGTGGAACTCGGCCTGGCCGACCGGCTTGGGGAGGTGACGGCGGAGCTGCGCGCGCGGCATGGCGACAAGGCGCAGATCGTCCCGATCGACGCCCGCCGCCCGCCCTGGCCGCTGCGGCTATTCTCCGGCGCGGCACTGGCGGAAGGCGCGATGGCGGCGGTGGAGGACCGGGCGGCCTGGGGGCGGCTGGGGCTGTAGGCGGGTCCATTCCGTCTGCGGCGACCTGTGCCGCATTAACGTCTCGTTCACTCTTGAGTTGATCCGAGAGGAAGACAGTGGTCGCGGGCGAGACAGTCCAGGTTTTTGAGCCGGTCAGCGGGGCGCTGGACGACCGCTACAGGGTTGAGGAGACGACCCCGCCGGACGCCCTGGCCGCCACGGCCGGGACAGGTTCAAGCCAGGGACATTCGCGTGACATCTCGGAAAACACGCCGGAACAGACAGTTGGACCCGTGGCGGTGTTCCAGGACGAACGGAAGACGGTCCGGCGAAGGGTGCACCATGTACGAATCACAACAATTTGAGGCGGGCTGCTGAAGTTTATATTCTTATATCGTAACGGAGCGACGCTACTTTCGTTGCTCAACGTCTTCGGGTTTCGCCATGCGCCGGCTCATCACAGGCAATGCGGCGGGAATCGGTTCGGAAGGAGCAGGCGCCCCCGCCAGGATGGAGGCGTTGCGGGCCGCCTGCGAAGCCGAGGGCCGGTGGTGCCCAGCCGGGCAGCGACCCTTGCCGCCGCCTGCGGCCCGGCTGGTCCGGCCGCCCCAGGCCCCCCAGCCGCCCCAGGCGTTCCGGCCGCTTCAGGCCTTCCGGCCACTCCTGGCCACCCGGCCCGCCAAGCCGCCGCGGCCGAGGGCGCAGTCCTCGACACCGGGCGGGGCAAGTGGTCCGGCCGCGAACGGCAGTTCCACCGACCTCGCCCTGCAAGCCTTTTTCGACCATTCGCCCGAATGCCTGTTCCAGGTCCGCGTCACGCCGGACCGGAGCTTCGTCTATGAGGCGATCAATCCGGCCGGACTGGCCCGCGTCGGGGTCAGGCTCGAGGATGTTCGCGGCAGGACGCCGGTGCAGGTGCTGGGTGAGTCGTTCGGCGGCCTCATCACCGAGGGGCTGGAGCGCGTGCGCGCCAGCGGCCAGCCTTATGCCTATGAGCCGACCATCACCTATGGCGGCGAAACCCTGACCTATGAGGCCGTGTATCTGACGCTGCGGGGGGCGGACGGCACCGTTCAGGGCATTCTCGGCCGGGCGCTGGACATCACGCAGCGCCGGCAGCTGGAAGCCTCCCTCCTGCAGGCGCAGAAGATGGAGGCGCTGGGCCAGCTGGCGGGCGGCGTGGCGCATGACTTCAACAATGTGCTCCTGGCCATGGCGGGCTGCCTCAGGCTGCTCGGCCGCCAGACCAACGGTGCCGACGCCATGGCCCTGCTGGCCGAGGCGCATCGCAGCGTGGAACGCGGTTCCGCCCTGACCGCCCGGCTGCTGGGCTTTGCCCGGCAACAGCCGATGGCGCTGGAGCCGGTGGATGTGAACCGGTCGCTGGCGGAGATGGCGGCGCTGCTGGGCCGCACCCTGGGCCGGGGCGTGCGCGTCATCACCGTGGCGGCGGCCGATCTCTGGCTGGCCCGGGCCAACCGTAATCAACTGGAGCTCGCGATCCTGAACCTGGCGCTCAATGCGCGCGACGCCATGCCCCAGGGCGGCCAGCTGACCATCACCACGCGCAACCTTCAGGTCACCACGCCGCCGGTGCCGGGGGTGGCGCCGGGCGCGCATGTCGCCATCGATCTGGCCGATAACGGGCAGGGCATGACGGCCGAGGTGCTGGCGCGGGCGCTGGAGCCCTTCTTCACCACCAAGCCGCCGAGCCAGGGCAGCGGGCTCGGCCTCAGCATGGTCCATGGCATGCTGCGGGAGGTCGGCGGCGGCATGGAACTGGCAAGCAGCCCCGGCGCCGGAACCCGCGTGACGCTGTACCTGCCGCGGGTGCCGGAGGCCGATCCGCCGGGTTGAATGCGCCGGGCTGAAATACCGGGCCGAAATGCAGCAGCCCGAACGCTTGACCGGGCCGCGATTTTGGCCGGTTGTGCCGCCCGCAATGCATTGGATGATGATCTCGGGCATGACGTTCCCACGCTTCCCCTCCGGCCCCGCCCAGCCTCAGCGGCCAGGCGCATGAGCCTGGTTCTGCTGCCCGGCTTCATGCTGGATGCCGGGTTGTGGGACGAGATGGCGCCGCTGCTCGCCCCGCTCGGCCCGATCCACCATGGCGACCTGTTCCAGGACGATTCGATGCAGGCCATGGCGGCCCGCGTGCTGGCGCAGGCGCCGGAGCGTTTCGTCCTGATCGGCTTCTCCATGGGCGGCTTCGTGGCGCGGGAGGTGGTGCGGATGGCGCCCGCGCGCGTCCGGGCACTGGTGCTGGTCGGCACCTCCGCCCGTGGCGACAGCGCGTCCCAGCAGGCCCGCCGCCACGCCATTGCGGGCCGCGCGCCGGACCAGGCCTTCCGGGGGATGAGCCGCGCCGCCATCGCCCGCGGCCTGCACCCGGACCGCGCCGGCGACACGGCGCTGGTGGACCGGCTTCGCGGCATGGGCAACCGGCTGGGCGGCGCGGTGTTCCTGCGCCAGTCCAATCTGTCCCGCCCGGCCTTCGACACGCGCCTGGCCGAGATCACCTGCCCCACCCTGGTGGTGGCCGCGGCGCAGGATGCGCTGCGCAGCGTGGCGGAATCCGAGGAACTCGCCACCGGTATCCCCGGCGCCCGGCTGCACGTCATCGAGGGCAGCGGCCACATGATGCCGATCGAGGCGCCGGGAGAACTCGCCCGGCTGATCCTGGATTTCGTGGCTCAGCCGGTCCCTCAGGCGGAGACCTGACGGACCCATTCCGGCAGGTTGTACTGCGTGGCGATTCGGGCGATCCGGCCGTCCCGGATCGCCAGGAAGGCGCCGGCGGGCAGGGTGTAGCGCTGGCCGCGCGCCTCCGGCAGGCCGTCCTCGGTCCGCAGATACTGGCCGCGAACGGTGAATTCCACCGCGGCGCGGGTGCCGGTGGCGTCCAGCATCACCACCAGATCCTCGATCTGTTCGGAATAGGCCGCGTCCATCTGCGCCAGGAAGGCGGTGAAGGCGGGTTTGCCGGTGCGGCGGGCGCCCTGGTTCGGGTCATGGATCACGTCATCCGTCAGCAACGCCAGCATGGCGGCGCGGTCGCCGGCATTGAAGGCGGCGTAATAGGCGCGGATCAGGCGCTCGGCATCGGTCATGGCGGGGGTCCCTTGCTTGCCGGGGGAGGCGGCGCGGGGGTATTGAAACAGCCGCAACCTCCCCGGCAAGACCCGTACCCGGCATGTCCGCAAAACCCCCTTCCTTCCAGGACATCATCCTGCGCCTCCATAATTTCTGGAGCGCGCAGGGCTGCCTGATCCTGCAGCCCTACGACATGGAAGTCGGCGCCGGCACCTTCCACCCGGCGACGACGCTGCGGGCGCTGGGGTCGAAGCCCTGGTCGGCCGCCTATGTGCAGCCGTCCCGCCGGCCCTCGGACGGTCGCTATGGCGAGAATCCGAACCGGCTGCAGCACTACTACCAGTACCAGGTCATCATGAAGCCGAGCCCGGCCGATGCGCAGGATCTGCTGCTGGCCAGCTATCGCGACCTCGGCCTCGACCCGATGAAGCATGATTTCCGCTTCGTCGAGGATGACTGGGAAAGCCCGACGCTCGGCGCCTGGGGCCTGGGGTGGGAGATCTGGTGCGACGGGATGGAGGTGGGCCAGTTCACCTATTTCCAACAGGTCGGCGGCATCACCTGCGAGGTGCCGTCCTTCGAGATGACCTACGGCCTGGAACGCCTGGCGATGTTCATCCAGGACGTGGACGATGTGTACGAACTGGATTTCAACGGTGCCGTTGAAGGCAGGGGGGGCGTGAAGTACGGCGAGGTGTTCCGCCGCGCCGAGGTCGAATACAGCCACCACAACTTCACCGGCGCCGACACCGCCATGCTGTTCCAGCATTTCGCGGACGCCGAAAAGGAATGCCAGTCCCTGCTGGCCTATGACCCGCCGCTGGCCCTGCCGGCCTACGACCAATGCATCAAGGCGTCCCACCGCTTCAACCTGCTCGACGCCCGCGGCGCCATCAGCGTGACGGAACGCGCCGCCTATATCGGCCGCGTCCGGGCATTGGCAAAAGGCTGCTGCGAGGCCTGGGTCGCGGGCGAGACCGCGTGACTTTGAGGCCGTTTTCTACCATGATGCCCTGCCATTCTACCATGAGGGCGCCATGGGCCAGTTGAACATCAAGGATGATGCGCTGATCGCCGATGCGAAGGCGCTGGCGGAGCTTCTGGGCACCAGCACCACCGCGGCGCTGCGGGAGGCGGTGCAGAGCCGCCTGGCCAGCGAACGCGCGGCCAGGGAAGACAGGGCGCGCCAGCGCTACGCAGCCATCATGGCGATCGCCGACCGCGTGGCCGCGCGGACGCCGGCCCATCTCCGCACGAGCGATCACTCCGATCTCTATGATGAGAATGGCCTGCCCAAGTGATCCTCGACACCTCGGCGCTGATGGCGGTGCTCTTCAAGGAGCGGGATTTCGAGGCCTTTGGCCATGCCATGACGCAGGCTGACCATGTGGCGATATCCGCCGCGACGTTGGTGGAGGCCACCATCGTGGTGACCGGCCGTGATGGGGACCAGGGGGCTGCTGATCTGCGGGGGCTTCTGGCTGAGCTCCGCGCCGAGGTGGTGCCGGTGACGGAGCGGGCCGCCCAGGCAGCTTTTGATGGCTGGCACCGCTTCGGCAAGGGCCGCCATAAGGCCGCGCTGAATTTTGGCGATTGCTTCGCCTATGCCCTGGCGCGGGAGCGCAATGCGCCGCTGCTGTTCAAGGGCACCGATTTTTCCGAGACCGATGTGAAGGCCGCGATCTGATGCCGGAGTTTCTGCTCGAACTCTTCTCCGAGGAGATTCCGGCGCGCATGCAAGCGCGCGGTGCCGAGGATCTGGCGAAGGCCTTCGCCTCCGCCGCCGCGCCGCTGCTGGAAGGCGCGCCGAAGCCGTTCTACGGCCCGCGCCGCATCGGCCTGTCCGCCACGCTGCGCGCCGAAGTCACGACGGAAGGCAAGGAGGAACGCGGCCCACGCACCGCCGCGCCGCCGGCCGCGCTGGACGGTTTCCTCCGCAAGCACGGCGCCACGCGGGAACAGCTGGTCGAGCAGAACGGCTTCTGGGTGCTGCAGAAGCCGGGCGAGACCATCGCCGCCGCCACGCTGCTGGCGCAGGTGCTGCCCGGGTTGATCGGCGGCTTCGGTTGGCCGAAATCCATGCGCTGGAACGGCCCCTTCACCTGGGTCCGCCCGCTGCATCGCATCCTGTGCCTGCTCGACGGCGCCGTGGTGCCCTTTGCCATCGAGGCGCTGCCGGGCATGACGAGCGGCAACCTCACCGAGGGCCATCGCATCATGGCCGCGGCCGACCGCGTCTTCACCGTGACCGGCCTCGCCGATTACGAAGCCGGCCTGCGCGCCCGCTTCGTGGAGCCGGACGCCGCCGCGCGCATGGCGCTGATCGAACAGGGCCTGGCCAAGCTCGCCGCCGAACAGGGCGTCGCCGTGGTGCCTGATCGCGGGCTGCTGGAGGAGGTGGCCGGGCTGGTCGAATGGCCGGTGCCGCTGCTCGGCCGCATCGATGCCGCCTTCATGGACCTGCCGCCGGAGCTGATGCGCACCACCATGCGGGTGAACCAGCGCTACTTCTCGCTGGTCAAGCCGGATGGCGGAGCGGCGCCCTTCTTCGGGCTGGTGGCGAATATTGCCGCCACCGATGGCGGCGCGACGCTGATCGCGGGCAACGAGCGCGTGCTGCGGGCGCGCCTGTCCGATGCGCGGTTCTTCTGGGACCAGGACCGCAAGCAGCGGCTGGAGGACTTCCTGCCGAAGCTGGACTCCGTGGTGTTCCACGCGAAGCTCGGCACCCAGGGACAGCGCGTGGCGCGGCTGGAGCGGCTGGCGCGCTGGCTGGCGCCGCATGTGGGCGCCGACCCGGCATTGGCCGCCCGCGCCGCGAAGCTGGCCAAGGCGGACCTCGCCTCCGGCCTGGTCGGTGAATTCCCCGAATTGCAGGGCACCATCGGCCGCTACTACGCGCTGCACCAGGGCGAGACCACGGCGGTGGCCGAGGCGATCGGCACGCAGTACCGGCCGATGGGCCCGGGCGATGCGGTGCCGGCGGAACCTGTCGCCATCGCGGTCGCCCTGGCCGACAAGCTGGACACGCTGGCCGGCTTCTTCGCGGTCGATGAACGCCCCACCGGCTCCGGCGACCCCTTCGCGCTGCGCCGTGCGGCTCTCGGCACCATCCGCATCATCCGGGAAAACCGGCTGCGGCTGCGGTTGGAGGATGCGCTGGCCGAGGCCTTCTTCGGCTTCCCCCAGGCGCTCGGCGAAACCGCCAATCCGGAATTCGGCATGGCCGTGGCGCAGGACAAGCTGAAGACCGGCTGGCAGCCCGCCCCCCGCGGCGCCCATCCGCCGATGGTCGCCGCCTTTGCCGCCGGGCTGCTCGACTTCCTCGCCGAACGCCTCCGCGTCCAGCTGCGCGCCGAGGGTGCGCGCCACGACCTGGTCGCCGCCGCCTTCGGGCGCGGGGAGGAGGACGACCTGCTGCGCCTGTTGGCCCGCGCCGAGGCGCTGCAGGCGCTGGTGGAAGGCGCGGATGGCCCCAACCTGCTCGCCGCCGCCAAGCGCGCCGCCAACATCCTGCGAATCGAGGACAAGAAGGACGGTCCCCATGTCGGCCCGGTGGACCCGGCCTTGCTGACGGCGCCGGAGGAACAGGCGCTCGCCGCCGCGCTCGGCCAGGCCGAACCCGCCGTCGCCCAGGCCCTGGCCGCCGAAAACTTCGCCGCCGCCATGTCGGCGCTGGCCGCACTCCGCGCCCCGCTCGACGCGTTTTTCGAGAAGGTCATCGTCAACGACGCCGATCCGGCAACCCGCGCCAACCGGCTGCGCTTGCTCGCACGGCTCAGGGGCGGCATGGATACCGTCGCAGACTTTTCCAGGATCGAAGGCTGAGCCACGGCGCCCTCCCCCCACTCCCCTGGGGGCTCCGTCACAGTCCAAACAGGAGAACGCCGTTCCATGACTCAATGGGTCTACAGCTTCGGCGCCGGCCACAATGAGGGCCGCGCGGATATGCGGAATCTCCTGGGCGGCAAGGGCGCCAATTTGGCCGAGATGGCCAGCATCGGCCTGCCGGTTCCCCCCGGCTTCACCATCACCACCGAGGTCTGCACCTACTACTACGACCACGGCCAGTCCTACCCGCCGGAACTCCGCAGCGCCGTCGCCGAGGCCCTGGCCCGGGTGGAACAGGCGGTGGGCGCCAAATTCGGCGACCACCACAAGCCGCTGCTGGTCTCCGTCCGCTCCGGCGCCCGCGTCTCCATGCCCGGCATGATGGATACGGTGCTGAACCTTGGCCTGAACGACGCGACGGTGGATGGCCTGGCGGCTGCTTCGGGCGATGCGCGCTTCGCCTGGGACAGCTACCGCCGCTTCATCCAGATGTTCGGCTCCGTCGTGCTCGGCGTGGACCATCACCGCTTCGAGGAGATCATCGAGCATGTGAAGCTCGATGCCGGCGTCACCGAGGACACCGACCTCACCGCCCAGGACTGGCACCGCGTGGTTGCCGGCTACAAGGACATGGTCGAGGAAGTCATCGGCAAGCCCTTCCCGCAGGACCCGCACGCCCAGCTCTGGGCCGCGATCGGCGCCGTCTTCGGCAGCTGGATGAACCCGCGCGCCAACACCTATCGCCGCCTGCACGACATCCCCGCCAAATGGGGCACCGCCGTGAACGTCCAGGCGATGGTCTTCGGCAATATGGGCCTGGATTGCGCCACCGGCGTCTGCTTCACGCGCGACCCCTCCACCGGCGAGAATTTCTTCTACGGCGAATACCTGGTGAATGCGCAGGGCGAGGACGTGGTGGCCGGCATCCGCACGCCGCAGCCCATGGCCGAATCCCGCGCCAAGCCAGGTGAGCGCAGCATGGAAACCGTCATGCCGAAGGCTTACGCGGAACTCGTCGAAGTCCGCGCCAAGCTGGAAAAGCACTATGCGGACATGCAGGACATCGAATTCACCGTGCAGCAGAACAAGCTGTACATGCTGCAGACCCGCAACGGAAAACGCACCGCCGCCGCCAGCCTGAAGATCGCGGTCGACATGGCCCGCGAAGGGCTGATCGACCGGACGGAGGCCATCAAGCGCGTCGACCCCAAGGCGCTCGACCAGCTCCTGCACCCCACCCTCGATCCCAAGGCGCCGCGCAAGGCCTTGGCAAAAGGCCTGCCCGCCAGCCCCGGCGCGGCCTGCGGCGTTATCGTCTTCTCGGCCGATGAGGCGGAAGCCCGCGCCGCGAAGGGCGAGGCGGTCATCCTGGTCCGCATCGAGACCAGCCCCGAGGACATCCACGGCATGCACGCCGCCAAGGGCATCCTCACCACCCGCGGCGGCATGACCAGCCACGCCGCCGTGGTCGCCCGCGGCATGGGCCGGCCCTGCGTCGCCGGCGCCGGCTCCGTCACCGTGGACTATGCCGGCCAGACGCTGACCGCCGGCGGCAAGCGCCTGAACGCGGGCGAGACCATCACGCTCGATGGCGCCACCGGCGAGGTCTTCGCCGGCACCGTGCCGATGATCGAGCCGCAACTCTCCGGCGACTTCGCGACCCTGATGGAATGGGCCGATGGCGTGCGCAAGATGAAGGTGCGCGCCAACGCCGAAACCCCGCTGGATGCGGAGACCGCCCGGAAGTTCGGCGCCGAGGGCATCGGCCTCTGCCGTACCGAACACATGTTCTTCGACCCGGAGCGCATCGGCGCCGTCCGCCAGATGATCATGGCGGACACCGAGGACGGCCGCCGCGACGCCCTGTCCCGCCTGCTGCCCTTCCAGCGCGAGGATTTCCTCAAGCTGTTCCGGATCATGGCGGGGCTGCCCGTGACGATCCGCCTGCTCGACCCGCCGCTGCATGAATTCCTGCCGCACCGGGAAAGCGAGATCGCCGAAGTGGCGATCAGCCTCGGCGCCGATGTCGCCGCCATGCAGCGCCGCGCCGCCGACCTTTCGGAAGCCAACCCGATGCTCGGCCACCGCGGCTGCCGCCTCGGCCTGACCTATCCCGAAATCTACGAGATGCAGGTCCGCGCCATCTTCGAAGCGGCCATCGCCATCGCCCAGGAAACCGGCAAGGCGCCGGTGCCGGAAATCATGATCCCGCTCGTCGCGCTGCGCCGCGAGCTGGAAATCCTGCGCGCCCTGGTCGATCGCGTCGCCCAGGAAGTCTTCGCCGAGACGAAATACCACATCATCTACCAGGTCGGCACGATGATCGAACTGCCGCGCGCCGCCCTGATCGCCGACAGCATCGCCGAAGCCGCTGACTTCTTCAGCTTCGGCACCAACGACCTGACCCAGACCGTCTTCGGCCTCTCGCGCGACGACGCCGGCAAGTTCCTGCCCTTCTACGTCGAAAAGGGCATCCTGCCGAAAGACCCCTTCGTCTCCATCGACATCGACGGCGTCGGCGCCCTGGTGCAGATCGCCGCCGAAAAAGGCCGCAAGACCAAGCCGGACCTGAAACTCGGCATCTGCGGCGAACACGGCGGCGACCCGGCCTCGATCCACTTCTGCGGCTCCGTCGGCCTCGACTACGTCTCCTGCTCCCCCTACCGCGTCCCCGTCGCCCGCCTCGCCGCGGCCCAGGCGGCACTGACAGGGCAGGGTGGGGACCGGACGGCCTGAGAGGGCTGAAGTCGGCGCTGGTGATTGCAGGGAGGGCGCTGCCCTCCCTGCACCCTCCCGC
>NZ_JAUYTS010000055.1 GCF_030695085.1 Falsiroseomonas sp.
CCGGCTTGCGGAACAGCAAGGTGCCCGACGCATCGCAGATCACCAATCCCGCCTGCGACCCCGGCAGCAGCGCCATCCGCCGCATCACCGCCAGCACGGGCAAGCCGCTGCGCTGCGCCAGCAGGCAGGGGTCATCCTCGCCGCCCTCCAGTGCCGCCTGCAACACCGCATCCGGCAAAAGCCGGAAATCCGCCTCGGCCTGCCGCAGGAACGCTGCCCCCAGCGAGCGCGCAGCGGCAGACGCCAGCCCGCCCACCTCCTCCAGCAGCCTGTCCGCCCCGCCGGGCTGCGCCAGTTCTGTCAACTGCCAGCCGCGCGCGGCCAGCCAGGTTTCCACCTCTTCCTGCGGGGCGGCCAGACCGGCATCCACCGCCGTATCCGGCCCGTCGAGATAGGCCACCAGCGCCTCGGCCCCGGTGGCCAGCCGTTCGCTGTCCTGATGCAGGTTGCGGTGAAACCGGGTGCGCCATTCGGGGTCGATGTCATCGGTATCGGCCAGAATGGCGGCCGTGGACCGGACAGAGGCCAACGCCGACAGCACCTCATGCAACGACGCCGACAGATGCGGGTCATGGGTCAGCCGGTCATTCAGCGCGCCGACCGCGCGTTCCAGCTGTGCCGCCCGGTGGTGTTGTGCGGCCAGCACCGCCGCCCAGCCGGGAAAGCGTCCGGCAAAATCCTCGATCCGGTCCAGTTCCGGCTGCACCATCGGGGTGGTGGCGGCAGCGGCGCGCAGATCATCGATCAACGCGCCCCCCGCCCCTTCGGACAGGATCGCGGTTTCGGTGCCCAGCACCGACGCCAGCCGCGCCAGCACCTCGGTGCCCACGCGGCGGCGGTTGTGTTCGATCAGGTTCAGATAGCTTGCCGAGATCCCCGCCGCCTGCGCCACATCGCCCTGCCGCAACCCCAGCGCGAGGCGCCGTTCGCGGATCAGGCTGCCGGTCAGGCTGGCGGGGGGGGGCTGGCTGTTGGGCATGGCGGTCCACTGGCTGGAAAGCGCCATCTTTACAGCCGC
>NZ_JAUYTS010000061.1 GCF_030695085.1 Falsiroseomonas sp.
GCGGCTGGCGCGCTGCCGCCGCCGGGCCTCGGGAAGAAGGCGGCCGCGGAGTGACAACGCCACTCACCAGCCGGGCGCCGGCGATCGGGCCGGTGCAGCAGGACGATGCCATGGTGCGCGTCACGCGCTGGGATTTCGATCCCGGCGCGGAGACCGGCTGGCATCGCCATGGCTGGGGCTATGTGGTGATCCCGGTGACGGACGGCACGCTGCTGCTGGAACTGCCGGGCGGCGCCACCGCCAACGCCACCCTGACGGCCGGCGTCTCCTACACCCGCGACCCGGGCGTGGAGCACAACGTGGTCAATGCGGGGACGGAGAAGCTGTCCTTCGTCGAGGTGGAGCTGAAGGCGCTGGCGGGCTGAGCGATGGCCAGCACGATCACGGGACCTGATGGGCGGCCACGCTGCCACTGGTGCGGCGCGACGCCCGAATACATCGCCTATCACGACCATGAATGGGGATTTCCGGTCTCCGATGACCGGCGCCTGTTCGAGAAGCTCTGCCTGGAAGGTTTCCAATCCGGGCTGAGCTGGCGGACCATCCTGGCCAAGCGCGCCAATTTCCGCGCGGCCTTCGACAATTTCGAGATCGACCGCATCGCCACCTACACGGAGGCCGATGTGGCGCGCCTGCTGGCCGATGCAGGCATCGTCCGCCACCGCGGCAAGATCGAGGCGGTGATCAACAATGCCAGGCGGGCGCAGGAGCTGGTGGCACGCGAAGGCTCGCTGGCCGCCTATGTCTGGCGGCATGAGCCCGATGCGGCCAGCCTGCCACCGTACGGTGCCGCGACCTCCGCCGCTTCCATCGCGCTGTCCAAGGATTTGAAGAAGCGTGGCTGGGCCTTCGTCGGGCCGACCACGGTGCATGCCTTCCTGCAGGCCATGGGGCTGATCAACGACCATGCGGAAGGCTGCGCCTTCCGGGAGGAGGCGGCGCGGGCGCGGGATGCGTTTCGGCGGCCGGGATGACCGAGGCGGAGATCATCGCGCTGCCGGAGGCGGGCGGGTCCTGCCAGGTTCAGTGGCGCCGCTCGTCGCGGGCGCGGCGGGTTTCGCTGCGCATCTGCCCGCGGCAGGGCGCGGTGGTGGTGGTGCTGCCGCCGCAGGCAGCGCGGCGGGCCGGGCTGGCCCTGCTGCGCGCCAATGGGCCCTGGGTGCTGGCCCGGCTTTCGGCGCTGGCGCCCGCGAACAAGCTGCTGGATGGGGGGCGGGTGATGCTCGGCGGGCGGGATTGCATCATCCGGCACGACCCGGCTGCGGCCGGCGCCGCGCTGGATGGCGATGGCATCGTGCTGGGCGGGGCGGCGGCCGATTTGCCAGGCCGGGTGGTGGATTTCCTGCGGGCGGAGGCGCGGCGGCGGATCGGCGTGCTGGCCGCGCGGCATGGCCAGGCGCTGGCGGTGCAGCCCGCCGCCATCCTGGTGAAGGATACCCGAAGCCGCTGGGGGAGCTGCGCGCCGGATGGCACGCTGGCGTTTTCCTGGCGGCTGGTGATGGCACCCGATTGGGTGCTGGACTACGCGGTGGCGCATGAGGTGGCGCATCTGCGGGAGATGAACCACTCGGCCCGCTTCTGGGCCCATGTCAGCCGCCTGACGCCGCACCGCAACGCCGCCGCCGCCTGGCTGCGGACCCATGGGCCGACGCTGTTGCGCGTCGGCTGAAACTGGAGAAGCCCGATGCACGCCCCGATCGCCTTCATCACCGGCGCCACCGCCGGCTTCGGCCTGGCCATCGCCCGGCGCTTCGCCGCCGATGGCTGGCGCATCCTGGCCGCCGGGCGGCGCCGCGAACGGCTGGATGCGCTGGTGGCCGAACTCGGCGCGGCGCGCTGCCATGGCGTGGTGCTGGATGTGCGGGACCGCGCGGCGGTTGAGCAGGCCGTGGCCGGGTTGCCGGCGGGTTGGGAGCAGATCGACCTGCTGGTCAACAATGCCGGCCTCGCGCTCGGCCTGAACCCGGCCCAGGGCGCCGATCTCGATGACTGGGACGCGATGGTCGACACCAACTGCAAGGGGCTGATGTATGTCACGCGCGCCGTGCTGCCGGGGATGGTGGCGCGGGATCGCGGGCATGTGGTGAATATCGGTTCGACGGCCGGCGAATGGCCCTATCCGGGCGGCAATGTGTACGGCGCCACCAAGGCCTTCGTCCGGCATTTCAGCCTGAACCTGCGCGCCGACCTGTTCGGCACCGCGGTGCGGGTGACGGATATCGAGCCGGGGCTGGTCGGCGGCACGGAATTCAGCGCGGTGCGCTTCAAGGGCGATGCCGAGAAGGCCGCCGCCCCCTATGCGGGGACGGAGGCGCTGAACCCGGAGGATATCGCGGATGCCGTGCATTGGGTGGCGACGCGGCCGGCACGGGTCAATGTGAACACGCTGCAGGTGATGCCCGTGGCGCAGAGCTTCGGGCCGCTCCGCGTCCACAAGGCGTAGGTTTCGGGCCGCTCCGCGTCCACGAGGCGTAGGTCAGGCGGCGCGCTCGGCCTTGGCCACCATCGCCTCCGCCTGGCGGATGGAGGCGATGTCCAGCAGCCTGCCGTCCAGCGCCACGGCGGCGCGGCCTTCCAGGCGCCCGGCTTCCATCGCGGCCAGCACGCGGCGGGCCTGGGCCACTTCCTTCTCATCCGGCTGGAAGGCGGCGTTGAGCGCGGCGACCTGGCCGGGATGGATCGCCATCTTGCCCTCCGCGCCCATGGCACGGGCACGGCGGGCGCTGGCTTCCAGACCCTCCGCATCGCGAAAATCGCCATACGGGCCATCGATCGGGCGGAGGCCAGCGGCGCGGGCGGCGGTGATCAGGCGGGCCAGGGCGAAATGCCAGGGGTCCAACAGCCCGGCCGGGCTGGCGTAATCCGGGTTCAGTCCGCCGATCGCCGTGGTCCGCATGCCGAGGCTGGCGGCCAGATCCGCCACGCCGAGGTGCAGGCTCTCGGTGCGGGGGGAGGCGGTGGCGATGGCTTCGACCTGCGCGAGGCCCTTCGCCGTCTCGATCACCAGGCCGAGGCCGACGCGGCGGGCACGGCCGGTGGCGGCCTCGATCTGGGTGGCGAGCAGGTCGGCGGCGAAGACCTCCCGCGGGTCGCCCACTTTCGGGATCATCACCACGTCCAGCCGGTCCCCGGCTTCGAGCAGGGCGATCAGGTCCTTGTAGAAATGCGGCGTGTCCTGGCCGTTCACCCGCACCGCCAGGATCTTGCTGCCCCAGTCGATGTCGCGGATCGCGGCCACGGCATTGGCCCGCGCGCGGTCCTTCTCGGCCTCCGGCACGCTGTCCTCCAGGTCGAGGAACACGGCGTCCGCCGGGCCGGCGGCGGCCTTGGGGAACAATTCGGGCCGGATCGCCGGGACCGCGAGTTCGCTGCGGTGCAGACGGGCCGAAGGGGGTGTGGTTGCGGTCATGCGGCGGGCTCCTGGATGGCGAGTGGGTGGTGTGCCTCGACCAGGCGTTGCAGCCGTTCTTCGAGCACCTTGGTGTAGATCTGCGTGGTCGCGATGTCGGCATGGCCCAGCAGCATCTGCAGGCTGCGAAGGTCCGCGCCATGCGCCAGCAGGTGGGAGGCGAAGGAATGGCGCAGCACATGCGGGCTGACCCGCGCCGGGTCCAGCCCCGCTTCCAGCGCCGCATCCTTCAGCACCAGGCCGATGGTCTGGCGGGTGACATGGCCGCCGGCGGCGCGGGAGGGAAACAGCCAGCGTGATTTCCGCTCCGGCTCCGGCTTCGCCGCGGCGGCGGCCAGCACCGCATCACGCGCGCGGGCGGAGATCGGCACCAGCCTTTCCTTGTTGCCCTTGCCGCGCACCGTCACCAATGGCTGGTCCGGGCGCAGCGCATTGGCGGGCAGAGCGACCAGTTCACTCACCCGCAGGCCGCTGCTGTAGAGCAGTTCGATCAGCGCCAGGGCAAAGGGGCCGCGGGCGCCGGGCAGGCGGGCGGCGCCGTCCAGCAATGCGGCAAGCTCGGCCTCGGCCAGGGGCTTGGGCAGGCTGGCTGGCAGGCGGGGACTTTGCTGCAATTCGGTCGGGTCGTCCTTTCGCAGACCCTCCTGCACCAGGAAGCGAAAGAACTGGCGCAGGGCGGAAAGCCGGCGGGCGGCGGTGCGTGCCGACAGGCCGGCATCGGAAACGGCGCGGAGGTAGCCCTGGATGGTGGCGGCATCCGCCGTCAGGGGGGAAATGCCGCGCGGTGTGCAGAATTCGGCGAAATCCGCCAGATCCGCGGCGTAGGCGGCGAGCGTGTTGCGCGCCGCGCCGCGTTCCGCGGCCAGCATCTCAAGGAAGGCTTCGCCGTGGCGATCCATCTGGGGCGATCCATCTGGCGGGCGCGGCGCTGCGGTCAGCGGGTTCCGAAGCGATCCGCCGGCACGATGCGCTCCACCGGCTCCGGCGTCACGGAGGGCGGGAAGGCGCCGATCCCGAGCAGGCCGATCCCCAGCAGCGCAAAGACCAGGGCAAGCAGCAGCAGGAGGGGGTTTCGGAACATCGTGGGGGCGGATCCTCGTGCGCGTCAGGGTGTGCTAGCCTTCACCATCGTGTCACGCAACACCGCCTTTCCGGCCTGGCGCCTGCCGGATGCCCCCTCGCCCGAACCGGCGAACCCCGCCACGCCACGCCGCAGCGTGGTGCTGGTGGGCATGCCCGGCTGCGGCAAATCCTCCATCGGGCGGCGCCTGGCGGCGAAGCTCGGCCTGCCCTTCGTGGATGCGGATACCGAGATCGAGCTGGCCGCGGGCCTGGCTATCACGGAAATCTTCACCCGGTACGGAGAGCCGCATTTCCGCGATGGTGAACGCCGTGTGATCGCGCGGCTGCTGGCTGGGCCGCCCTTGGTATTGGCGACGGGCGGCGGCGCCTTCACGGATGCGCGAACCCGCCGCGCCGTGGCCGAATCGGGCGCATTGGCCGTCTGGCTGCGCTGCACCCTGCCGGTGCTGCTGCGCCGGGTGGCGGGGCGGGAGCATCGGCCGCTGTTTCTCAACCGGGACCCGCGCGAGGTGCTGGAGCGCCTGATGACCGTGCGCCACCCCACCTTCGCGGAGGCGAAAATCATCGTGGACTGCACCGACGAGCCGCCTGAGACGACGACCCGCCGGGTGATGGAGGCGCTGGACGCGCATCGGGAGCCGGCGCGGCTCAAGGTGCGGCTGGCGGAGCGCAGCTACGATATTCTGGTGGGCGAGGGGTTGCTGGCCCGCGCCGGGGCGCTGCTGGCACCGGTGCTGCCGGCGCGGCGTGTGGTGGTGGTGACCGATTCCAGCGTGGCGCCGCTGCACCTGCCCACCCTGCTGAATGGGCTGGAGGCGGCAGGCGTCGCGGTGGTTGCGACCATCGAGGTGCCGCCGGGCGAGGCCAGCAAATCCTTCGCCCAGCTCGAACGCGTGGTGGAGGCGGCGCTGGCCGCGGGGGCGGATCGGCGCACCGCGGTGGTGGCGCTGGGTGGCGGCGTGGTGGGTGACCTGGCGGGTTTCGCCGCGGCGGTGGCGCTGCGTGGCCTGCCCTTCATCCAGATCCCGACCTCCCTGCTGGCGCAGGTGGACAGTTCGGTGGGTGGCAAGACGGGCATCAATCTCGGCCTCGGCAAGAACCTGGTTGGTGCCTTCCACCAGCCTCTGCTGGTGCTGGCCGATATCGGCGTGCTGGCCACCCTGCCGCCGCGGGAATTGCGCGCCGGCTATGCCGAGGTCGCCAAGCACGGGCTGTTGCAGGGCGCGCTGTGGGACTGGTGCGAGGCGGAGGGCGCGCGGGCGGTGGCTGGCGACCCGGCGGCGCTGGCCCATGCGGTGCTGGAATCGTGCCGGCTCAAGGCCGGCGTGGTGGCGGCGGATGAGCGTGAGGAGAGTGCCGAGGGCGGCCGCGCGCTGCTCAACCTGGGCCACACCTTCGGCCACGCCTTCGAGGCCGAATGCGGCTATGGCGGCACGTTGCTGCATGGCGAGGCGGTGGCGGTGGGCCTCGGGCTGGCCGCTTCGCTCTCGGCGCGGCTCGGCTTCTGTTCACAGGAATTGCCGGGGCGGGTGATGTCCCATCTGCAGGCCTGCGGGCTGCCGGCCCACCTGGCTGATCTGCCGCGCGGCTTCTCGGCGGAGCGGCTGATGGCGCGGATGCGGAAGGACAAGAAGGTGCGCGACGGCGCCATGCGCTTCGTGCTGCTGCGCGGGCCGGGGGATGCCTTCACGACCGCGGAGGTGCCGCCCGCTGCCGTGGCGGCCCTGCTGCGGGATGAAGGGGCGGCCGAGTAGCCTTCCCGCTGCGGCAGGTGCATGCCATAGCAGGGCATTGCACTGCACCATCCGGGGATTTCTGCCCGATGCCGCTCTCCGAGCCCGAGGTTCCGCGCGTTCCGCTGCATCGCCGCCAGATCACCATGGATGGCTACCACCGGACCGACGGGCTGTTCGATATCGAGGCGCACCTCGTCGACACCAAATCCTACCCGTTCGACAATATGGACCGCGGCACATTGCAGCCCGGCGACCAACTGCACGGCATGTGGGTGCGGATGACGGTGGATGAGGACATGATGATCCGAGCCTGTGAGGCCGTGTCCGACTTCACCCCCTATGAGATATGCCCGAAGGCTGCGTCGAGCATGAGCCGCCTGGCCGGCGTCTCCATCGGGCCGGGCTTCAACCGGGCGGTGAAGGAACGGGTCGGCGGCGTGCTGGGCTGCACCCATCTGCGGGAGGTGATGGCCCAGATGGCGACCGTCGCCTACCAGACCATCGCCCCCTGGAAGTGGCGCCGGGCGCGGGCGGAGCGGGAGGCGGCGATGGCCGCCGGCAACGTCACCGCCGCCCCGCCGCCGCGGCGCCTGCCGATCGGCAGCTGCTACGCCTATGCCGAGGACAGCCCGGTGGTGCGGCGGCACCGGGAGGGCGGCGGGGCGGAATAGGCTACGATTTCGCCGCTTCCTCGGGCGTCAGCAGGCGGAGCGACAGCGCATGCAGCCCCGCCTCGAACTCCGCCGCCACCGCCTCATGTGCGGCGCGGGAGCGGGCGACGCGGGACTGGCCGGCGAAGACCGGGGAGACCACGCGCACGGAATAATGCGTCTCGCCACCCGGCTGGGCGCCGGCATGGCCGGCATGCTGGGCGCTGTCATCCTGCACCGACACTTCGGCGGGGGCGAAGGCCTGCTGCAGGCTGGCATGGATGCGGGTGGCGCGGTTTGTCATGGTTTCACCTTGGATATGGGCGGTGTTGCGGGGTTGGACAGGGGCCGATGCGGCATGGCTCCGTTTCGCGCTGGCGCCTTGCGCGGGCGGAACCCCACGACCATAAACGCCCCATGGCGCGACGTGGCGACCGTATCGGAACAATGACCGCGGAGCTGGAGGCGCCGGTGCGCCCCTGCGAGTCGCCGGGCTGCCCCGAACCTGGCGCCTTCCGTGCGCCGCGCGATCGCAAATCGCTGAACGAATATCGCTGGTTCTGCCTGGAACATGTGCGGGCCTATAATCGCGCCTGGGACTACTACAAGGGCATGTCCCCGGGCGAGATCGAACGGCATCTGCGGGAGGATACCGGCTGGCAGCGCCCGACCTGGCCGCTGGGCCGCCTCGGTGGCGCCAACCCCTTCGACCCGGAGGTGCTGCGCGACCCGCTCGGCGTGCTCGGCGCCACGCCGCTGCATGCCCAGCGCCGCGCCAAGGCGCCGCGGCCGGATGAACCGCCGCCCGAACTCCGCGCAGCGCTGGACGTTCTGGGCCTTGTCTGGCCTGTGGATTCCCTGGCTCTGCGTTCGCGCTACAAGGAACTCGCCAAGCGCTACCACCCCGACGCCAATGGCGGGGATCGCCAGGCGGAGGAACGGTTGAAGGACATCAACCGCGCCTACAGCCTGGTTCGTCGCAAGCTTCCGGGCAAAGCCACGCCCGCACCCGCGCCTGCCGGGTAGCCGCGCCCGTTCTGGCGCCTTAGGATTACGATCGAATGTCACAGCCGGACCGACAGATGAACAAGGCCGCCAGCCTCGCCGAGACCAGCCCCACCTCCGCCATCGATATGCCGGATACGAAAGTCGCGGTGCGCGACGTCTTCGGCTTCGACAGCGACATGGTGGTGCCAGCCTACAGCCGCCGCACCGAGCATGTGCCGGAGGTGGACAGCACCTACCGCTTCGACCGCGATACCACCCTCGCCATCCTTGCGGGCTTCGCCTTCAACCGGCGCGTCATGGTCCAGGGCTATCACGGCACCGGCAAGTCGACGCATATCGAACAGGTCGCCGCTCGGCTGAACTGGCCCTGCATCCGGGTGAACCTGGACAGCCACATTTCGCGAATCGACCTGATCGGCAAGGATGCGATCGTCCTGAAGGACGGCAAGCAGATCACGGAATTCCGTGAAGGCATCCTGCCCTGGGCCTTGCAGCACCCCTGCGCGCTGGTCTTCGACGAATACGATGCCGGCCGCCCAGACGTGATGTTCGTGATCCAGCGCGTGCTGGAGGTGGAGGGCAAGCTCACTCTGCTCGACCAGAACAAGGTGATCCGGCCGCACCCGATGTTCCGCCTGTTCGCCACGGCGAACACCGTGGGCCTCGGCGACACGACGGGCCTCTATCATGGCACGCAGCAGATCAACCAGGGTCAGATGGACCGCTGGAACATCGTCGCCACGTTGAACTACCTGCCGCATGCGCAGGAGACGACGATCGTCATGGCCAAGCTCGGCTGGGACGAGAAGGACGTGAAGATGAAGCGCCAGACGGAAGCCATGGTGGCGCTGGCCGACCTGACGCGGGCCGGCTTCATCGCGGGCGACATCTCCACCGTCATGTCGCCGCGCACCGTCATCACCTGGGCCGAGAACGCCAGGATCTTCGGCGACATCGGCTTCGCCTTCCGCATGACCTTCCTGAACAAGTGCGATGAGGCGGAGCGCGGCACGGTGGCCGAATACTATCAGCGCTGCTTCAACGAGGAACTGTCCTCCGGCAGCCTGCTGCGCAAGGCTGGCTGAAGCCATGGGGCGACGGGCCTGAACCTGTCGCCCCCCGCGCCCGGGGTCCGGGCCTAGATGACGGATCACGACCGATGAGCGGCAAGCCCGACCAGACGCGGCAGGAAGAATTCAAGCGGGCGACCGCCGGCGCGGTGCGCGCCATCGCGCGCCAGCCCGAGGTGCAGGTTGCCTACCAGCCCGGCCCTTCCGGCCTTGCCGGCAAGCGCGCCCGCCTGCCGCTGCCCACCCGCGCCCTGCCGCCGTCCGAGATGGCGAAGCTGCGCGGCGCGGCGGATGCTATCGCGCTGAAGCTGCGCCACCATGATGAGGGTGTGCACGCCAACCGCATCCCGGCCCGCCGCGAAGCCCGCGAAGTCTTCGATGCGCTGGAGGATGTGCGGGTCGAGGTGGTGGGCAGCCAGCACATGGCCGGCGTCGCCGCCAACCTCCGCGCCCGGCTTTCGGACCAGTGTGAGTCCGAGGGCTATGACCGCATGACGCGGAAGGATCAGCTTCCGCTCGCGGCCGCACTCGGCCTGCTGGCGCGGGAGCGTCTTTCCGGAGAACCCGCGCCGGAAGCAGCGCAGCGGGTGCTG
>NZ_JAUYTS010000081.1 GCF_030695085.1 Falsiroseomonas sp.
CCGGCGGTCATCCACCCGCGGCACGCCGTGCGAGCGCGGGAAGTGGGGCGACAGGCGACGCATCTGGGTGAGCGTCAGCAGGAAGGGCAGTGCGGACATGGCGGGACCTCCGCCACATCCAGAATCATGAGCCGCCGCGTCAAAGCAAGCGATTAATGGGTCCTGCGCCTAGTCGATCTCGTCTTCCCAGAGCTCACGCGCTACGTCCGCTCGCTCGACACGATGCTGGCAACAGCGCGGCTCGCCGCCTATCCGACTGCGAAGGCCTTCGCCAAGGCCACGCCACGGCGCATCGCGAAGCTGCGCTACGACGGCCGTCATTTTATCGGCCTTGAACTTGCCGAACAGCTAGTCGAGGCGCGCCAAACGCTCCGTCGGACAACATCATGGGCCCGTTTACGACCTTCAAGCTCGACATCTCTGCCAGGACCTCGACCTCTGGCGGCGACGCCTCGGAGAGGTCGAGCGCGACATCGAGGGCCTGCTCGAAGTGCACCAGGTCGGCAAGTTGCTCACCACCATCGACGGTATTGGTGTGCAATCCGCCGCCCGATCGCCGCGGTTGGAGATCCAGCTCGCTTCCAATCCACTGGCGCACTCGCCGCCTATGTCGGCGTCGTCCCGGCTCTCCGCCTGTCTGGCAGGCGGGCCATGACCCGCACCAGCATCGTGCCGCACGGCAACCCCACCGCGACATCAGCCGCGACAGCGCACCATCAGGCGCCCGCGCCGCAAGGTGGGTGCTAGACGACGTTTACGACGCTGAGCGGCCTCGGCCGTGGCATTTTCGCGGCCTGGCGTCGGGCATGAAGCTCATGAAGCACGACTACGCCGTCGGGCGCACGCTCCAGGGTGAGCTGGCGGTGGAAGAACTCCCGCGAGCCGGGATGCTTTCCGATCAGAACGAGGCTGGCCTCTGGCAGCCGCTCCGCCACGAGGCGCAGCATGGCGTCTGCTGTGGTAGGGTCGAGCGTATCAGTCGCGTTGCCCAGCACGATCCAGCGCGGACGAAAGAGAACGATCCGCGCAAAAGACAGGCGCTGGACTTCCGACGGACTGAGGATGTGCGTCCAGTCCCTCGCCTCCTCGAGCAGCGATGTGAGATGCGCGAGGCCCACGCTGGAGAGGGCCGCCCGAAGCACCGCGTCATCGTGACACGCCGCCGCTTTCGGGAAGGCCAAGGCCTGGCGCAATGGTCCTTGCGGCAGGAACGGCCACGGACCGATGGCGATCATCGCGTCATCGGCCGGCAGGTCCACATGGCCGCGCCCCCAGGGCCAGATGCCGGTCACCACGCGGAACAAGGCGCTTGCCGCCTCGGGGTCGCCATCGACCAGGACGCGCTCGCCCGGCTTCACCGTCAGCGTGAGGTCGGACAGCATGGCCGTGCCGTCGGGCGCCGCGATGCACAGGTCCCTCACGCCGATGTAGGGCTCAGGCGTACGGTTCAGGTTGATCGCGGTCTCCCCGGATCGGTGACGAAGCGGTGCGCGGCCATCAAGCGTATCACGGGGTGCCCACCAACTCGCAGGCGATCACGTCCATCGTGCATTTCCGCGCCTGGCAGGGTGGCTCGCGTCCCCATCGGGGTGGCCAATGAGGCAGCGCGGCCTCATCCATGCGTCGTGCTTGGCCCATCGGCCGGATAGCCCTGGCGCAGCCAGTCCACCACCTTCAGCGGCCGGCGCTTCGGCGCACGCGCGGCCTGGCGGCGGGCGTACACCTCGTTCAGCAGAACCTCCCCGCCCTTCGGCCGTTCCAGGGTCAGGCGGCGGTTGAAGGTCTCTGCGGAGCCAGGATGCTGGCCGATTAGCACCAGGGCCGTCTGCGGCAGCCGGGTCGCCACCAGTCGCAGCAGCGCGTCGGCGGAGACCGGGTCCAGCGCATCGGTCGCATCCCCCAGCACAACCCAGTCGGGCCGCAGAAGCAGCAGCCGCGCGAAGGCCAGTCGTTGCAGATCGGCGCCGTTCAATACCTCAGACCAGTCCTCGGACTGGTCGATCCGGGCACCGAGCCCCTCCAGCCCGACATCGGTCAGCGCCGCCTGGATGGCCTCGTCGCCCGGGTTGCTTTCCGCCTCGGGCAGGGCCAGGGCGTTCCGCAGGGTGCCTCGGGGCAGATACATGCGGCGGCCGATGGCCACCATCAGCGCATCTGCCGGCAGGTCCACCCGCCCGTAGCCCCATGGCCAGATGCCGGCGACGACGCGGAAGAACGCCGCCGCGGCCTCCGGGTCGCCATCCACCAGCACATGCTCGCCCGGTTCGACCCGCAGCGTCAGGTTATTCAGCAGCGCAGTGCCGTCCGGCTCCGCCACCCACAGATCGGACACGCCGAGCCAGGGGCCAGGGGCGCGGTCCATGTTGATGGCGGTCTCCCCCGCGCGCGCCGCCTCCAGCGTTACCACCTGCACCGCCTCCTGTAGCGCCAGCACACGTTCCACGGAGGCGCGCCATTCGGCGATGCGTGGCAGGTTGTCCACCGGCCAGGACAACGCCGCGGTCACCTGCTGGAAGGCCTGTGCCGATTGCATCAGTCGGCCGAGCGTCAGCGCGCCCTCCAGGAATCGCGGCGTGCCGACCAGGATCGGGAACACCGCGGCGAGCGCGACATAGCCCGAGGAGAACGCGATCAGCCGGGCCAGCCCGACCGACTGGTCCCGCCACGCGAAGGCAATCGTCTCGAATGCCGCGGTCAGGCGGCCACGCTCAGCCTGTTCCGCGCGCGCCAGCGCAATCGGCTCGGCGCTCTCGCGGGCGCGGACCAGGTCGTAGCGGAAATTCGCCTCCTTGGTCTGGCGCACATCGGTGGTCCTCACCAGCGGCCGGCCCAGCACGAAGGCGACCACGGCGCCGATGCCTGCATAAAGGAAAGCCAGCAGCACCAGGTGGCCCGGCACCGCGATCCCCGCGACGGTGATCCAGCCGGACAGCGACCACAGGATGCCGACGAAGGTCACCAGCAGCAGCAGGCAGTAGAACAGCGTGCTTGCAAGATCGACCGCGGCTTCCGTCATCACGCGGATATCCTCGGCGATGCGGCCATCCGGGTTCGCGTGGTCGCCGGGGATGAGGCCGGCCTGGAAATGCCGCGATGCGTCCATCCAGCGGCCGATGACGCGACCTGTCAGCCAGCGCCGCCAGTCCAGCTGCAAATGCCGTCGCACCGCCAGATGGCCCATATTGGCCGCCATCGTCCCGCACAGGATCAGCAAGAAGATCCCAATCTGCTCCATGGCGTGTTCGGTGGACCGGCGCTCAAGCGCGTCGAAAAGGTCGGCGCTCCAGACATTCAGCCGCAGCACCAGGCCGATCTGGCAGACGACCAGCAGGGCCAGCGCGCCGGTCAGCAGCCGTGGCCGCCAGCGTCCTTTCTCCGTCCAGTAGGGGGTCGCGAGGTGGGCGAAGTCCCGGAAGAACTGGCGGCTGACGGGCACGGCGTCGCGCATGGGGATCGCTTTGCTGGATCGGGTGGTGCGAGGTGGGGTGGTTCAGCGCGCGGCTGGGCGGGCGCCGCGGCGGATCAAGGTTTCGCAGCGATCATCCTCGCCGATTCCGAACTGGATGGTCGGCAGCAGTCCGGCGACCGGCGCCAGCAGCGCCGCCAGCCCCGCCACGGCGCCGCCACGCGCCACCAGCTCACCCAGCTCCGGCCCGACGGAGGGGTTGCGGAAGCTGCCGGCGACCAAGATGGAGGTCGGCAGGGTGCCGATGGTGAAGCTCTTCGATTCGCTGCGCAGACGGATGGCCAGCCGCTCCCGCGCCAGGTTCACGCTGCCGGTCACGGCCACCAGTACATCCTCCGTATCCAGCAACACTGTGCGCAGGTTCAGCACGCCGCGTTGCAGCACCAGGTCGCCGACGAAGCACTGCACCGTAGTGCGCCCCGGCACGCCAAGCGAGGACAGCAGCGCATTGGCCAGCCGCAGCCCGGAAAGGTCCACCAGCAGGGCGGAGAGGTTGCCGCCGGACATGCCGAGCGTCAGCGTGCCGTTGCCGGCGCCGAGGATTGTGGCGAAGGAATTGCCGGTGCCGGTGATGCGCGCGCGCCCATTGAGCGTGCCGGCACCTTCGAAGGTCTGCGTCGCCTGCATCATGCGGGACAGGTCGAGGCGCTGGAACTGCACATCGGCCTCCGCCTGCACGCGGCCTTCCTCGGCTGGCGTCAGCGTGACGTTGCCGACGATCTGGCCGCGCCCGACACCGAGCGCCAGCGGCCGCAGATGCACCACGCCGTCCTTCACCTCCAGCTCCGTGCGCAGGCTGTCGAAGGGCACGTTGCGGCCGATGACACTGTCGGCGCAGTAGCTGATGCGGATATCGGTCGATTGCAGCTTCGGCAGGTTGATCGGCTCGTCCGGCAGCACGCGCGCCTGAGCCTCGTTGCGGGCGAGGGCGCGACGCTGTTCCGGCGTCTGGCCGGGCGTCGCCACGCGGCCGGGTTCCTCGCCGATGAAGCCGCCGAGATCGGCGAGATCGACGCGGCGAGAGTGAAGTTCTCCCTCCACACTCATGCGCGTCCCGGCGGTGCCGACCGTGAGCGTGCCGTCGATGTCGGTCTGGCCAACGCGGCCGGCGATTTCGCTGAAGCGAAAGCGATTCTCGGCATAGTCGAGGCGTCCGGCGACCTCGTAGTTCGGCGTGCGGGGGATCGGCACACCGGTCAGCTTCTCCAGCAGCGCCATGTCGGGCCCCTGCATCACCAGGCGTAGTTCGGCGCCCCGCAAGGCCAGGGGATCCCGCAGCGAGCCCTCCAGTGAAATCCGTGTCGGGCCGTTGGCGAGTTGCAAGCTGAGCGCCCAGGGCGCACCTGCCTGCAAGGCCAGCACGGCGCCGCCCAGCGCCTGGCCAGTGATCGGCTGGCCGGCATAGGTGCCGGTGATGTCGGTCGCGAGGCGCGGCGCCGTGCCGGCCTCCTCGCGCGTGGCGATCGCCAGCCGGAGATCGGCTTCAAGGTGCGGCAGGACGATGTGGGCGAGACCCTCGGTGATTTGCAGGGTGCCGATTCGCAGCGAGGACGGCTGTCCCGGCGGCGCGGCCGCCACATCCAGGACCCAGTTGCCGCGGCGATCCTCGCGTGCGGCAGCCTCAATAACGGGCTTCACGATCTCGATCTCCGGCAGCACCAACGCTGCTGCGCGCCAGGACCCCAGCAGGTCGATCTGCGCGATCAACCGCTCCGCCTGCGCAAAGGGTGGATCGGCGGCGAAGCCTGGCGGGTTCGCGATCCGGACATCTTCGGCCGTCAGCACCACGACCCGGCCGAGGCGCAGATGCAGATGCGCGATGGTCACGGGCCGGCCAATGGCGGCGGAGGCGCGACGCTCAGCCAGCGGGATGAACCAGTCCCATGACCAGAAGGCGAAAAGCAGCAGCAGAATGACCAAGGGTAGGGACGCCCAGGTCAGCCAACGCGGCAGTCGATTCAGGCGCACCACGTCGTTCTCCCGATGCACTCGGCCCGCTAATCCGAGGGCGCGAAATTACTACGCCAAAAGTGTCAAATTCACGACAAGGGTAGGGCAGCCTACAAAAATGGACAGTATTCAATTCAAACAGATAGTTATGCGTTTGCAATAAAAGTTCCGCGGGCAATAAAATATTTATCCGGAATAATTATATTGAGCGAAAGCAATAATCTGCTATGGATTTGCAGTGCGTCGGATCGGGGGTGGGGTTCTTGGCCGGGGCGAATTTTGAATTTTCTACCGCCAGAATTTTACCCGAAATTGGCTTCATTGACCGTGTTCGTTGCGCTTCAAGCCAACCCCTTCCGTGGACAATTCGGACCGATGCCAGCCAGCGCCGCGACAAGGACTATCTGTGGCTTGGCGGCGCTGGCGGCCGGTAGCGCGGCTGCGGTGATCTGGGGCTGGGAACGCCGTGACCAGCGTGGCGCCGCCGCCGGCCCCATGCTGGAGGCCGGGCCGCGCGGCGTCAGCGGGCATACCCTGGATCAGGAGGAGGTCGCGGTGGCTGCCGTCCGGGCTCATCTGGGCGACGCAAATGTGGATGGCGAGCTGTCAGACGTCCGGCTTTATCCATTGAACGTGAAGGATGAGATCGTGGTCTGCGCGCTGCTGCCCATGCCTCGCGCCGAGGCTATGCGCGTCGTTGCCCGGGTTGTCCTTCACCAGCCTACTGCCACCGCCAGGGCTACTGCGGCGCAGGGTGGGCAGGCGAGCGTGCAGACCCGCACTGCCATGGTCATCATGGAGGCAGGGCCGGGGCTCGGGTGGGGTGGCTCACAGCAGGGTGCAGCCCTCCGCTATTGCCGCGACCCGCAGGTGGCAATCGCCGCCAGCGCCGACCCGTTGCAGGTTCCGGCGCTCGTGCAAGCGGATGCCGAGGCCGCTATCGCACCGGCGGCCCGAGTCGTGGTCACCGCGACTGTGCGCGTGCGTACAGCGCCGTCTGGCGATGCGGCCATTCTTTCGACGGCGCCGCGCGGTCGCAGTTACGTCGTGCTCGGCCGAGCGCCCGGCGGCTGGATCCATCTCGGCGAAGGCCAGGCTTCCCTGGGATGGGCGCATTCCAGCCTGTTCAGTCCGTCGCCCTGACCAGAGACTCTCTGGCTTAGCCTGCGCCGCCCGTCATCACGGCCGACCAGGATTTGTGCCACCGACCTTGCAATTTGCGAACTCCCCCGCCTGCGGGAGCGACCAGGCCGTAACGACAATCGGCCTGGCCTCAGGGGACAAAACGCCCAGGGCGAAAGATTCGGACCGACCATGCAACACAATGTAGACAGGGCCACGGACAGCTGTGAATTCCCAATCTCGGGCGGCCTTATGGGGGCGCTGATTCGCGCCCACAACTGGTCGGCGACGCCACTTGGTTCGTGCGACGCTTGGCCGGCCGGCCTGCGCGCGACGGTCGATCTGGTACTTGGCTCGCCAATGGCGATGGTCCTGCTGTGTGGGTCCGACTTCGTCCAGATTTACAACGACGGCTACGCCAGAATCATGGGTCCGAAGCATCTTGCAGGGCTTGGCCAACCGAACCGTGTCTGCTGGCCCGAGGTTTGGCCCTTCAACGAGCCAATCTTCGCGGCCGTGCATCGCGGTGAGACGCAGTCCTTCGAAAACCAGAAGCTGACAATCGAGCGAAGCGGCCAGCAGGAGGATGCTTGGTTCAACCTGACCTACAGCCCGCTCCGCTACGTGGGCGGCGCGGTCCCAAGCATTCTGGTCATTGTCGTCGAGACAACACAGCGTGTCCTCGCCGAGCGCCGCGAGACGGCAGAGCGCGAGCGCATGTCACGGATGTTCGAACAGGCGCCCGGATTCATGGCGATGCTCAGCGGCCGGGCACAGAAGTTCGACTTCGTCAATCAAGCCTTTGAGCAGCTCGTCGGGCATCGCCGTGTCATCGGTAGCTCGGTGCGGGAGGCGCTTCCGGAGCTGGAAGGACAAGGCTACCACGAATTGCTCGACCGGGTTTATTCGACCGGCGAGCCGTTTGTCGGGCGCGCAATGTCTGTCGCGCTGCAGCGCCAACCCGGTGCTGCGGTCGAACAGCGCTTCGTCGACCTGGTCTACCAACCGATCACTGATTCGAACGGCGCGGTGGCAGGCATATTCGTAGAGGGCGCGGACGTGACCGAGCGCGTGGTCGCCGAGGCTGACCTTCGGATGAGCGAGCAGCGCCTCAACGCCATCTTCACGCTTGCGGCGGTGGGCCTCGCCGAGGTCGCGCTGGATGGTCGCTTTCAGCGTGTGAACGACGCCTTCTGCCGCATGCTTGGCAGGTCGCGTGAAGACCTGTTGGCGGCCACCGTCGTTGATGTGACGCACCCGGACGATGTTGCTGCCAGCCTGGAACAGTCAGGAAACACAGCCCGGACCGGGATACCGGCTACTTTCGACAAGCGCTACCTCCGGCCTGACGGAGAACAGGTGTTCGTCGGGTGCAGCCTCACGCGTCTTGACGGCGAGCGCGATCAGCCGTCCGCGCTGCTATCCGTCACCATTGATCTGACCGAGCGGGCCCGCGCGGAATCTGCCCTCCGTGCCAGCGAGGAGTTCAATCGCCGTGTCATCCAGAGCTCCGCTGACTGCATCAAGGTTCTCGACCTCGACGCTCGCGTGATCTTCATGAGCGAGGGCGGAATGCAGGTGATGGAGGTAGACGACTTCGGGATCGTCGAAGGTAGCTGCTGGCCCGATCTCTGGCGCGGTGAGGAGCACGCCAAATCCGTGGCTGCCGTCGAAGAGGCTCGGCGTGGCGGGACCGGTCGCTTTCAGGGCTTTGCCACCACGATGGCGGGCTCGCCGCGTTGGTGGGATGTGGTGGTGACGCCGATCAATGGGCCGGATGGAAAGCCGGTGAAGCTACTTTCCGTCTCTCGCGACATCACCGTGTCGCGCAGGACAGAGGAGCAGCTTCGAGAGTTGAACGAATCGTTGGAAGCCCGGGCTGCCGAGCGGGCCGCCGAGCTGACTGAAGCGCAGGACCAGCTGCGCCAGAGCCAGAAGCTGGACGCCCTTGGGCAGCTCACCGGCGGGGTTGCGCACGACTTCAACAACCTCCTGACGATCATCCGCTCCTCGGCGGAGCTACTGCGCCGGCAAGACCTCCCGGAGGAGCGCAGGCGCCGCTATGTCGATGCGATTTCCGGCACCACCGAGCGGGCGGCCGCGCTGACGCGCCAGCTTCTTGCCTTCGCCCGCCGCCAGGCACTGAGGCCGGAGGTATTCGACGCGGCCGAACGGGTGCGCGGGATCGCCGAGATGTTGCAGACCATGATCGGTGCACGCATCAAGCTCGAGATCGAGACCGCCGGGGTCCCGTGCTTTGTTGAAGCTGACCCAAGCCAGTTCGAAACCGCGGTTGTCAACATTGCAGTGAACGCGCGCGACGCCATGAACGGACAGGGAAAGCTGACCATCAAGGTTGGTGTCATTGATGCTTTACCTGGAATTCGGGCCCACCAGCCTGTTGACCGCGACCACGTCACATTGTCGATCACCGACACCGGCACGGGCATTGCCGCGGACACGATGCAGAGGCTGTTCGAGCCCTTTTTCACAACAAAGGATGTCGGCAAGGGAACGGGCCTGGGACTCAGCCAGGTCTACGGTTTTGCCAAGCAGTCGGGCGGCGACATAGACGTTGCAAGCCGGCTGGGCGAGGGCGCGTGCTTCACGCTCTACCTTCCAGAATCCGAACCACCCACAGCTGTGATGGGAGAAACTGAAACCCCTCCTGCGCCAGCGACGTCGAGGCGCTGCCGCGTGCTCATCGTCGAGGACGACGCGCAGGTTGCCGATTTCGCAGCGCTGCTGCTGCGCGATCTCGGCCATGACACGGCGCTGGCCGTGAACGCCGCAGAGGCCCTCGGGATGCTGGAAGAAAGTGCCAGCGCCTTCGACATGGTTTTCTCTGACGTTTTAATGCTGGGGATGAGCGGCATTGAGCTGGCCGGACTTATTCGCGCTCGATGGCCGGACCTGCCGGTCGTGCTGACCAGCGGTTACAGCCATGTTCTCGCGACCGACGGTCGGCACGGCTTTCCGCTGCTTCACAAGCCCTACTCGGTCGAGGACCTCGCGCGGGTTCTCGGTTTGGCGAGGGTGACCCCTGCGCCGGGCCACGCCTGTGCCGGCAGCGAATGCGCCGACCACCGATCCAGCCGAGAACCCCCGTGAAAAGCGAGTAGGGAGGTTGTCTTCGGTGTCGCGAGCGTTTGCACGCTGTGATGCTGAGTGAGGAAACTCTGCTGCTGCCTGCGGACGTGTTTGGGAAGCCGGTGCGGGAAGCGCTCCCGGAGCCCGAAGGCCGCGCGGGCAGGCAAAGGGCTGCTGAGTCCAGCAGGGCTGGCGCAGCAGGTGCGGCGTTGGTTCGGCAATCGGAAACAGCAAAATTCCCGTATCGATCCGAAGTGTGACGCGGTTGTGTAGATAGCGGCCATCCTCGCAAATAAATCGTTAAGCTCACGATAAAATATTGCAGTAAGACTTCCGCTGGCTTACGCTCTAAAGGCGATTATTTGTGCGAGGAAGACTCGTGCAAGTCGCGGCGCGTTGGCATTAGGCAATTTTTGGAGGAAACTGTGAAGAAACGGCTACTGTTACTTACGGTTTCGGCAACGAGCGTTGCGTTGATTTCGCCAAGTCTGGCGCAGCGGCAGACCGCTGTCGGGCCAGGGATAATCCCGCTCAGCGCCGCCGGCGCGCTGGGTGGCGTCGACATGTCCGCTTCAGGCACCACGGGAACCTTAAGTGTCGGCGTCCCGGGCGGCCCGCAGACCGATATCTTCACGCTGAACGACCCCCCGCTCACTGGAAGCGTCGCCGTTTCGACCGCAGCCTCCAGCCAGGGCAACATCGTCTTCAACAGCAGTTCCAACGTCTTTGGCGCTGTCGGCGTCACCCAGCCTGGCGGACCTTTTCTGCGGAGCATCTTCGCAGGCAATGCCGGCACCACCGTGAATTTTCTGGGCCCGGTATT
>NZ_JAUYTS010000108.1 GCF_030695085.1 Falsiroseomonas sp.
AGGCGGGTGGCCGCCATGCGCGCCGGGATGACGATGATCGGGTTCAAGCGCGGAAACCCTTGACCAGCGCGTCGATCTGCATGAGCCGGCCGACCAGCGCCTCGAACTGCGAAAGCGGCACCATGTTGGGGCCGTCGGAGGGCGCGTTGTCCGGGTCCTCATGCGTCTCGATGAACAGTCCGGCGACGCCGACCGCGACCGCGGCGCGGGACAGGGTTTCGACGAATTCGCGCTGGCCGCCGGAGGAGGTGCCCTGGCCGCCCGGCTGCTGCACGGAATGGGTGGCATCGAAGATCACCGGCAGGCCGGTGTCGCGCGCCATGATCGGCAGCGATCGCATGTCGGAGACCAGCGTGTTGTAGCCGAAGGAGGCGCCGCGCTCGGTCAGCAGGATGTTGGGGTTTCCCGCACCGGTCAGCTTGGCGGCGACATTCTTCATGTCCCACGGCGCCAGGAACTGGCCCTTCTTCACATTCACCGCGCGGCCGGTGGCGGCAGCGGCCAGCAGCAGGTCGGTCTGGCGGCAGAGGAAGGCCGGGATCTGCAGCACATCCACCGCCTGCGCCACCGGGGCGCATTGGGCGGCGTCATGCACATCGGTTAGCACCGGCAGGCCGAGGCTTTCGCGGATTTCGGCAAAGACCGGCAGGGCGGCGGCCATGCCGAGGCCGCGGGCGGCGGTGGCGGAGGTGCGGTTGGCCTTGTCGAAGGAGGATTTATAGATCAGCCCGATGCCGAGCCGGCCGCAGATTTCCTTCAGCGCCGTCGCCGTCTCCAGCGCATGGGCGCGGCTTTCCATCTGGCAGGGGCCGGCGATCAGCGCGATCGGCAGGTGATTGCCCAGGGTGACGGGGCCGATCTGCACGCTCTTCGACTTGTCCAACGCAAATACTCCATGCCCGAGGGGCGCCTGAGATCACCCCGAGCCAAGGGCGCGGTGATTTATCCCAACCTCGGGGGGCGTTCAATCGGCGGGCCGGGAAGCGGTGCTTGCCTCCGCCGCGCTTCCGGCGATGCTGGGCGGAATGGCGGGAGCAACGGGCATGGCGGATACGGTGATTCAGCAGGCGGCGGGATTCTGCCACCGGCGTGTGGGGGACATCCTGGTCACCGCCCTCAATGACGGGCACCAGGACGCGCCACTGACCACCATGGCCGGCATCCCCACCGAGGCTGCCGCCGCGCTGCTGCACGCCGCCTTCCGCCCGGTGCCGCGGCGCACCGCGGTAAACGGCTTCCTGATCCGCAGCGCGGGGCGCATCGCGCTGGTCGATACCGGCTGCGGCCCGATCAAGCCCACCACCGGGCGCCTGGCGGCAAACCTGGCCGCCGCCGGGGTGGCGCCGGGCGAGATCGACACGGTGCTGACGACCCATCTGCACCCGGACCATACCGGCGGCCTGACCGGCGCGGAGGGCGCACCGCTGTTTCCCGCCGCCACGCTGCTTCTGCACGAAGCCGAGCACGCCCATTGGCACGACGATGCGGCGATGCAACGCGAGGATGCGTCCCGCCGCGCCGCCTTCTTCGGTGGCGCCCGCAAGCGGCTGGCCGCCTATGCCGGCCGCACCAGCCTGTTCCATTCGGGCGAAATCTTCCCCGGCGTCACCGCGATTCCCCTGCCCGGCCACACCCCCGGCCATACCGGCTTCCTGGTCGCCTCGGGTGGCAAATCCCTGCTGATCTGGGGCGATATCGTGCATGTGCCGGAGGTGCAGGTACCGCGGCCGGAGGCGACGATGGCGGTGGATGTTGACCCGGCCCAGGCTGCCGCCACGCGCCGCCGGTTGTTCGACCAGGTGGCGACGGACCGGCAGGCGATCGCCGGCATGCACCTGCACTTCCCCGCCTTCGCGCATCTGGCCCGCGACGGTGCCGGCTACCGCCTGCTGCCGGATGCCTGGTCGATCGACCTGAACGGCGACCTGGACGGAGACCTCTGATGCCCTGGATCGCCACCCCCGACATCTCGCTGCGCTACGAAATCTCCGGCAAGGGCACGCAGGTGCTGCTGCTGCTGCATGAGATGGGCGGCTGCCTGGAAAGCTGGGACCCGGTGCTGCCCCTGCTGCACCCGCATTTCCGCGTGCTGCGCCACGACCAGCGCAATGCCGGCCTGTCCGAGAAACCGCCGGGCCCAATGACGCTGGTCCAATCCGGCAACGACGCGGTGGCGCTGCTGGACGCGCTGGGCCTGACCGATCCGGTGGTGGTGATGGGCACGGCGGTGGGTGGCGCCGTCGCGCTGCACCTGGCCGCGGCGCATCCCGGCCGGGTGCGGGCGGCCATCGTCACCTCGCCGGCCACCGGCCTGCCGGAGTCCGCCCGCGCCGCCACGCTGGACCGCGCCGCCTTGCTGGAGCGGGAAGGCACGCGCGCCGTGGTCGATGCCGGGCTGGCGCAGGCCTGGCCGGAGGTTCTGCGCGGCGATGCCGCCCGCTTCGCCGCCACCCGCGCCCAGCGCCTGGGTGCCGATGCCGGCGGCTGGGCGGCGACGATGCGGATGCTGGCGGGCCTCGACATGGCAGCCGACCTCGCCAGCATCGCCTGCCCCGTGCTCGTGCTGGCGGGGATCCACGACCACACCCGCCCGCCCGACCGCGTCGCCCCCGTCGCCGCGGCGATCCGGGGTGCGACCTTCCGCACGGTGGAGAGCGGCCATTTCATGGCGCTCCAGACGCCCGAAATGCTGGCGGCCGAGGTGCTGGGCTTCCTCAGGGATCAGTAGGCGGGCGAGGCTTCCGTGACGGAGACATGGGCGGAGACGACCTTCCAGCCGATATCCGGAAACCGCACCCAGGTCTGGCTCTGCCGCCCCGGCATGTCCCGCCCGCGCATGTCGAATTCCAGGTTCACCGTCGCGAAATCCCAGCCCAGCGTGGTGATCACCAGGCGCCGCTGGCCGAGCTTGATGCCCGGCCCCGGCGGGCGGCGGACGCGATGCGCGTGGATCTCGTCGAAGCCGTAGCCATTTTCATGGATGGCGTAGCGGATCGTGTGCGGCGATTGCCAGAAGGTGGCGTCCAGCACATCCACATCCTTGTCGATCAGCGCCTGTTCGTAGCGGTCGAACAGCACGCGGATTTCCGCGACGACCTCCGGGATGTTCACGTCCATCAGGCTTTCTCCATCTCGAGCGCCGCACGCAGCAGCAAGGTGTCCGCCCCCCGCGCCGCGATCAGCGAAAGCCCCACGGGCCGCCCCGCCACCGTCGCGCCCGGCAGGTTGATCTGCGGATGCCCAGCCAGGCCACCCACCGCACACAGGCTCAGGATCTGGTCACGGATCGGGCCCAGCGCCGGCAGCGGCAGCCCGGCCTTGGGCGCCGGGAAGGGCGTGGTCGGCATGGCCAGCACGGTGCCCGGCGGCAGCAGATGGCGCAACCGGCCGCGCACCTCCTGCCGCGTCAGCGCCGCCCAGCCGCGCTCGGCCTCCGGCGTCGCCGCACCCATCGCCAGGCCGCGGGCGACGGAGAAGGCGAAGCGCGGGTTGTCGCGCTCGATCCATTCGCGAAAGGTCTCCCACGCCTCGACCGGTTGCAACGTGCGCTGGGCGCGGCCCCAGGCGACCAGGCCGGGGGGGGCCAGCACCTCCTCCCGCCAATCGGGGATCATCTTTTTCAACCGCTCGAGCATGGGCGCCAGCGCCGCCGCCGTCTCGGCCTCGGCGAAGCCGAAGGCATCGACGGCGATGACCAGCCGGATGGGCGGCGCCTCCGCCACCTTGTCCTGCAACAGCACCTCCGACACCCGGGCGAAGCTGGCGGCATCCCGGGCAAACCAGCCGGTGGTGTCCGAACTCGGCGCCTGCGGCAGCATGCCGGCCAGGTTCATCCGGCCATGGGTCGGGCGGATGCCGTAAAGCCCGCAGAAGCTGGCCGGCACGCGGACGGAACCGCCGGTATCCGTGCCCAGCGCCGTCTCGCACAACCCCTGCGCCACGGCGCTGGCGGAGCCGGAGGAGGACCCGCCCGGCACATGGCCCGGCGCGGCGGGGTTGAGCGGCGTGCCATCGAAGGGGTTCTCGCCGAGGATGCCCAGCGAGACCTCATCCGTGATGGTCTTGCCGATCAGGGTGGCGCCGGCATCGAGCAGCGCCTGCACCGCCCAGGCATGGCGGGTGGGCAGCGGGTTCTGCCGCGCCCAGTCGGGATTGCCGCCGCCGGTCGGGTGGCCGGCGATGTCGAACAGATCCTTGGCCGCGAAGCGCAGGCCGGTAAGCGGGCCGCCGGGGCGGCCCTCGATATGGATGTCGGTGCCGGGGACGAAGGGGGACATGGCGGATCCTGCGCTGCGCCGCACAACTATGCCGCAGCCGGCGCGGCCTGTCGCGCCACCCGCTGCGGGTTTTCAGCGCCGGATCAGGATGTAATTCACCGTCAGATCGATGGTCACACCCTCCGGATCGGCCGGCGGCGGGAAGGCCGGCAGCTGCGCGCCGCTGAACGGGAAGGTGGTGCCGAAATTGAGCGAGGGCGAGCCGGAGGGGCCGGTCAGCCGCACGCTGCGCACCCGCCCATCCGGCCCGGCGATGACGCGGACGCGCACGGTGCCCGATTCACCCTCCCGCAGCGCACCCATCGGGTAGCTGATGTTCTGGTCCAGCCAGCGGCGGAAGGCGGCGCGCCAATCGGCGCCGACCTGGGCGCCGGTGACGCGCAGATTGGCATCCGCGCTGGCCTGCCCCTCCACCATGCGCGGATCGAAGCTGAGGTCGAGCCCACGCCCCGAGGGCCGGCCCACCGGGGCGGCGGGCCGCGCCGGCTGGCCGAGCTGCACCCCACCCGGCGCCCAGATCACGCCGGGCGGCAGCGCCGGCGCAGCGCGACGGGGTGGCGGGGGAGCGGGGGGTGGCGGCTCGGGCAGCGGATCATCCGAGACGGTCGGGTCCGGTGACGCGGCAGTCGGGGGCGGCACGGGCGCGGCCTGGGGTGGTGCAGGCGCGGCCTGGGGCGGTGCAGGCGCGACCGGGGGTGGCGCAGGCGCGACCGGGGGCGGTGCTGGTGCGACCGGGGGTGGCGCAGGCGCGACCGGGGGCGGTGC
>NZ_JAUYTS010000112.1 GCF_030695085.1 Falsiroseomonas sp.
GCGGCGCCCGGCCTGGTGTCCCAACCCGCCCCGGTCCAAGCCCGGGGCGGAGCCTCAGGCCGCCGGGGCGTCCTTGGCGGGCTCTTCCGCAACCGGTGCGGCGGCCGGCGCCTCGGCGGCGATCTCGGCGGTGATTTCCGCGGCAAGTGCCTCGGGCAGCACATCGGCCACATCCGGCAGCGCCTCGGGTGCCAGTTCCTCGGCGGCGCCGAGATCGGCACCGGAGGAACCGAGCTCGGCCGAGATGCCATCGAGCACCGCGCCGGCGACGCTGTCGCAATACAGGTGGATGGCGCGGATCGCGTCGTCATTGCCCGGGATCGGATAGGCGATGCCCATCGGGTCCGCGTTGCTGTCGACCACGGCGACCACGGGGATGCCGAGCTTGTTGGCCTCCTCGATCGCCAGCTTCTCCTTCACCGTGTCGATGACGAAGATGATGTCCGGCAGGCCGCCCATGTCCTTGATGCCGCCGAGCGCACGGTCGAGCTTCTCACGCTCCCGCGTCAGCATCAGGACTTCCTTCTTGGTCAGGCCCTGGATGTTGCCGCCGAGCTGCTCTTCCATCTGCTTCAGGCGCTTGATGCTGCCCTGGATGGTCTTCCAGTTGGTCAGCATGCCGCCGAGCCAGCGGTGGTTCACGTAATACTGGCCGCAGCGCGCGGCGCTTTCGGCGACGTATTCGGCGGCGGCCTTCTTGGTGCCGACCAGCAGCACGCGGCCGCCAGCGGCCACCACGTCACGAATCGCGCGCAGCGCGCGGTCCATCATCGGCACGGTCTGCTGCAGGTCCAGGATGTGGACCTGGTTGCGTACGCCGAAGATGTAGGGCGCCATCCGGGGGTTCCAGCGGCGCGTGTGGTGGCCGAAATGCACGCCGGCTTCGAGCAGGCCGCGCAGGGTGACGTCGGGCATCGCCATCGGCGAAATCCTTTCTTCTTCCAGTGGTCCGGTTGATCCTCCGCGCTGCCGCCCCCGCCCGTCAGACCGAAGGGAGGGGACCGGACCCTCGGGGAGAGACCCCCGGAAGGTGCACCGCGTGCGAATTTGCCACCCCGGGGCTTGCGCCCTGGGCCGGCGGGCGCGGTATGCCCCACCGCGGCGGGGGCCGCAACCCCGAAGGCCGGCTTCGCAGCCGGGTTTGCAGCGCTGTCCCCCACCCCTATCCTGCCGCCTCGCCTTCGGACACCCCAAGCCCGCCATGCGCATCCTGGTCGTCTCCCCCACGCCGAGCCACCCGCAGGATGCCGGCAACCGCGCCCGCATCCATGCCGTGCTGTCCGACCTGAAGGCGGCCGGGCACCGAATCACGCTCTGTCTGCTGGACCGTGAGAAGGTCGCGCCGGAATACATTGAATCGATGCGAAACACCTGGGATGAGCTGATCCTGGTGCCGCATGATCGGGCGCTGGAAAAGCCGAGCCTCGGCACCCGGTTCGGGCTGGATGACTGGGTGCAGCCGGCGCTGGAGGAGGAACTGGCGACGCTGGCGGTGCGCCGGCCGGGCTTCGACATGGTGCTGGTCGAATATGTCTTCCTGAGCCGCGCCTTCACCTTCTTCCCGCCGCCGAACCTGCGCGCCGCCGCGCCGGTGCTGAAGCTGCTGGACACGCATGACCAGTTCGGCGAGCGCGACAAACGGCTGCTCGAGCTCGGCCTGACGCCCTCATTCTTCTTCACCACGGAGGCGGAGGAGGCGCGCGGCTTCGGCCGGGCCGACCTGGTGCTGGCGATCCAGGATGAGGAACGCGCGGCCTTCGAGGCCTACAGCCCGAAGCCGGTGCTGACGCTGGGCCACATCCCGGCCGGCGACCGCCCGCCGCTGCCGCCGCGCGCGTCGGATGGGCGCTTCGTGATCGGCTATCTCGGCAGTTCGAACCCGATGAACACCCGGGCGCTGGACCGCTTCCTGGCCGCGCTGGACCTGCCGGGCCTGGCCGCCGCCGGGGCCGAGATCCGTATCGCCGGCAGCGCCGCGCGGCACCTGGAGCCGGGCCCCGGCCTGGCGCTGGTCGGCCCGGTGGACGACCCGGATGAGCTGTATGCCGCGGTGGACCTGGTGGTGAACCCGCATGAGGGCGGCACCGGCCTCAAGATCAAGACGGTGGAGGCGCTCTCGCGCGGCCGCCCGGTGGCCGGCACGATGGAGGCCTTCGCCGGGCTGGAGCCGGAGGCGGCCTGCCACGCCGCCACCGATGCCGCCGCGCTGGCCGGCCTGGTGCAGCGGGCGGTACTGGATGCGGCCCTGCGGCCGCGCATCGCGGAGGCGTCCGCGACAATCTGGCGCCGCTATGCCGCGCGGGTGGCGGCGGAGCAGCGGCAATTGGCCAGCCCTGCCATGCTGCGCCTGGCCGCGGACCGGCCGCGCATGCTGCTGGCGACCGACCTGCGCTTCTGGGAGGAACGGCTGGGCAACCACGCCCGCATCGCCTCCCTCGCCCGCGCGGCGCGGACCGAGATGGACCTCGACCTGTTCTTCATCGGCACGATGTCGGCACCGGAGCATGCCCATGCGAAGGCGCTGCTGGGCGGGAGGTGCCGGATCTTCCCGACCGGCGCCCTGCCGCCGACGCCGGATGCGAAACTGCCGCCGGGGCTGACCCCCTTCGAGCGGCGATCCACCATCGCGTCCCTGCTGCCGCTATTCGCGCAGCATCTGGCGGCCAACCCGCCGCATGCGGTGGTGCTGGAATACATCCGCCTGTCCTATCTGCGCCACGCCATCCACCAGCCGGTGCTGACGGTGCTGGACACGCACGACATCATGTCGCTCCGCGCGCGCAACTTCGCCCATTTCGGCCGCCGCCACTTCATCGAGATCAGCGTGCAGGAGGAATTGCAGATCCTGTCCGGCTTCGACCAGCTTCTGGCGATCCAGCAGGATGAGTTCAACTGGCTGGAGACCCTGCTGCCCGGCCGGGTGATGCTGGCGCCGCATGTGGTGCAGCTGATGCCGCGCGCCGCCGGCCCTGCGGAGGGGCCGGTGCGGATCGGCTTCCTTGGCGGTGACAGCCCGATGAACCGGGACGGGCTGGTCTGGCTGCTGGACCAGGTCTGGCCCGCCATCGCGCCGTTGGGGGCGGAGCTGCATGTGGCCGGCGCGGTCTGCGCCGCGGTGCCACCCGGGCGGCCCGGCGTGGTGGTGCACGGCGCGGTGCCGCGGCCGGAGGATTTCCTCGGCACCCTGCATATCGGGGTGAATCCTGTCTTCTATGGTGGCGGGCTGAAGATCAAGACGGTGGAGTATCTCAGCCACGGCCTGCCCAGCGTGCTGACGGCGGAGGCGCTGTACGGCATCTCCGGCGGCGCGGGCGAGGCCTATGCCCTGGCGGACGATCGCGCCGGTTTCGTCGCGGCGCTCGCCACTTTGGTGCTGGACCCCGCGGCGCGGGCGCGGATGGGCGATGCGGCGCTGGCCTTCGGCCGCCGCCATTTCGCCCCCGCGGCGCTGGCGCCGGCGATGCGGAACCTCGCGGGCCTCGCGCGCGGCATCCCCCTCCCGGCCGCCAAGGCAAGCGCCTGAGCGCGCCGCCGGGCCGGCTTGGCGCCGCGCGATGCGCTGGGCTAAGGGACCTGCCAAGGTGACAGCATCGCAGGACCAGATCGAATGACCCGCGCGCCGCGCCGCGCCGCCGCCAAACGGGGCAAGATGGGCGCCGGGCCGGGCACGGCTGAGGATCCCGCCGCGGAGCCGGCCCCTGCTGCGGGGCTGGCCGGCAGCCCGGCCGGAACCCCGCCCCCCGGCGCGACCCCAGACCTCGCCCCGAGCCTGCCGCCGGCCGCGCCGGTTGCCCCGGCCACATCCGGCCGGCTCCGCCACCTGCTGATCCTGCTTCCCTCCACCCGCTTCGGCGGGACCGAGGGGCATACGGTGCAACTCGCCGCGCGGCTGGCCACCCAGCCGGGCCTGCGCGTCACGCTGGCGGCAGACCCGGTCCTGATGCCGGCCCTGGCCGCCGCCTTCCTGCCGGAACCGGCACAGCCCCAGCTGCACGCCGCCGCCATCGGCTGGTCAGGCCGCGTGCCGGCCGCGGATGAAATCGTGGCGCAGGAAGCCGCTGCGCAAGCGGCGATCACGGCGCTGGCGCCCGATATCCTGCTGATCCCCCTGCCCTGGCCGAATGCCGGGCTGGGCCTGCTGCGCGCCGGCACGGCGCTGCCGCGGCTGGTGGTGGTGCATCTGGCCCCGGAGGCCGAGCCGGGCGGCATCGCGGAAGCGCTGCCCGGGTTGCAGGCGGGCCGGGCGGCGTGGTGCGCGGTCTCCCCCCCCGGCGCGCATCGGGCGGCGCGTTTCTTCGGGCTGCCGCAGGGCGCCGTCGCCCAGGTGGATAATCCGGCCCCGCCGCCGCCCCTGGCCGACCGCACCCTGCTGCGCATGACGCTGCGCGGCGCCCTCGGGCTGCATCCGGATGCGCCGCTGCTACTGTTCGTCGGCCGGCTGGAACAGACCAAGGGTGCGCAGCACCTGCCCGGCATTGCCGCCGCTGCGGGCATGACGCTGGCCTGTGCCGGCGCCGGCCCACTGCGCCCGGCGCTGGACCGCCAGGCGGCGGCGGACCCGGCCCGGCATCTGCGGCTGCTGGGACACTTGGCCGATCCCAGCGCCTGGTATCTGGCAGCGGATGCGCTGGTGCTGCCCTCGGCGCTGGAGGGGCTGCCGCTGGTATTCCTTGAAGCCGCGGCCGCCGGCTGCCCGGTGGTGGCGACGGAATCGGCACTGGAAGGGCTGGGTGCCGCCGCCCCCGGTCTCGCCCGGCTGGTGCCGACCCCCGCGCCGGAGGCCTTCGGCGCCGCGCTGCGCGCCCTGCTGGCGGACCCGGTGGGCGCCGCGGCGATGGCCGGACGCGCGAGGGCGGAGGCGGCGCGCCGGTCCTGGAACCGCATCCTGCCCGAATGGCTGGGATTGCTACGCGCCGCCGGCGCCCACCATGCGCTGGCCCGCACCCCGGCCCCTGAAATGGAGATGCCCAGATGACCGATTTCCTGATCGGCGCCGCCGAAAGGGCCGCCCTCGCGGCCGGGGAGCCCGCCGTGGTGGCCGCGGCCGGCATGATGGGGCTGGAGGCCTTGCCGCTGGCGGTGCTGCGGCCTTTCGGGGGCGTGCTGCGGCGTCAGGCCGGGGATGGCCCGGCCGAGCCCCTGCCGCCCGGCCTGGCGCCGCTGGCCGTGCTCGCGCCGGATGCGGTGGCGGCGGCCGGATTGGCAGCGGGGCTGCCGAAGGGGGTGCCGCAGATCCTCGGCGCGAACCCGGCCCTGGCGCTGCTCGATCTCGCCTTGCAGGCGCTCGCCAAGGCGCAGGCGGCGCGGCTCGCGCTGCTGGGCCGGCCCGGCAGCCGGCCACCCGCCGCGCGCAGCCTGGTGATCGACTTGCCGCCCATCGGCACCGCCACCGCGCCGCCCGCCCAGGGGACGCAGCCCCTCGTGACGCAGCAGCTCGGCCGGGCGGCGGAGGGGCTTTGCGGCATCGCGCTGCATGTCGCCGCCGCGCGCGCCAGCGCCGCCAGCCTGCTGCGTGTGCGGCTGCTGGCGGATGGGCGGGTGATCGGCGCCTGGACCCTGCCGGGCCACATGATCACCGACGGCTGGCTGCCGCTGGACCTGCCGGAACCGGCCCCACCGGGCGCGGCCGAGGCGGTGCTGGAGGTGGCGGTGGAGGTCGCCCCGGGCGAGGTGCTGCAGCTTTCCGCCGCCGGCACCGGCCCCACCGCCCCGCTGGCGCTGCGCGCCGAGACGGCGGAGCCGCACCATCTGGTTCTGCCGTGGCAGTTCGACTGGGCCGCCTGCGGCGTCGCCGCGCCACGCCCCGGGGTCGCGCTGCCGGTGCCGCCGCAGGCCTGGGAGGCAGCCAGGGTCGAGGGCGCCACCACCACCGCCATCGCCGCCGGGGCGGAGGCACCGCGCCTGATGCTTGAGATCGCGCCCGGTGCGACGGCGCGGCTCGTCCTGCCGCTGCTGCCGCCCGGCGCGGCCGACCTGGCCCTGGCCGAGATCGCCTGCCGGCTCGGCGAGGGCGCCGCCTTGCAGGTGGCGCTCCAGACGGGGCCGGAGGCCGGACAGGCGCGGGACAGTGGCTGGCGCATGCCGGATGCGACCGGCTCGCTCCGCATCGCGCTGCCGCTGCCGGCCGGGCTCGGTGGCGCGGTCCGGCTTGGCCTCGCCTTCCGCAACCGATCCGCGGCGGCGATGACGGTGGAAATCTCGATGCTGGCATTGATGGCCGGCGCGGCCGGGGTGCCGCGACAGCGCCCCACCTCGGCACGTGCCACGGCGCTGCCCCAGTTTGCGGCCCCCCTGCCTACGTCGCGCCAGCCCGCCGCGCCCGCGCCCGTGCCCGCTGCGCCCCTGCCCGCTGC
>NZ_JAUYTS010000162.1 GCF_030695085.1 Falsiroseomonas sp.
TGCGGACTACCGTGGAACACCAGTTGCGGCAGAGCCTCGCTGCCGCTGCCGATGACCCGTACCCGGCTCATGCCGGCGAACGGCACTTGCAGGCGAAACATGTTCTGGAGCGGAATTTTCAGGACGTGGCAGAGAATCACGCGGTTCACGCCGCCGTGCGCCACCAGCAGGATCTTTTTGCCCGCGTGGCGAGCCAGCGTATCGATCCAGCTCGCCGTCACCCGCGCAGCGAAGGCCTCCAAGGACTCCCCGCCGGGCGGCGTGTAACAGGCCGGGTCGCGCCAGAACAGGTCGAGGCAGTCGGGGGCGCTTTGCATCAGCTCCTCGGACGTGCGGCCTTCCCACTCGCCGAAGCCGATCTCCTTGAAGCCTGCCTCGGTTTCCAGCGGGACATCGGCGCTTGCGGCAAGCTCGGCGGCGAATTCGGCGCAGCGCAGCAGCGGGGAACTGACCACGATCTGCCACGGGCTCTCGCCCTGGACGGCTGCGCGCATCTGCGCCCAGCCCGTTTCGCTCAAGGGATCGTCGGTGTGACCGCGAAACTTGGCGCCACCGATGGGTTCCCCGTGGCGGATCAGGTCGATGGTAGTCACCATGGCGGTTTCTAGCATGAGCCTTCCGACACCCCGGCATCGCCGAAAGTGGCCATTTGCCCGTGCAGCGCGGCGGCGAGCCGCAGGATCGGCAGCGCCACCGCCGCGCCGCTGCCTTCGCCCAGACGCATCCCCAGGTTCACCAGGGGCTTGGCGCCCAGCGCCTGCATCAGGTGCACATAGCCCGGTTCGGCAGAGGCATGGCCGTAGAACCACCAGTTTGCCGCATCCGGCCGGATTTTCATCGCCACCAGTGCCGCAGAGCTGGCGATGAAGCCGTCCACCAGAGCCGGCAGGCCGGCCTGGGCGCAGGCGATGTAGGCCCCGGCAAGCGCCGCGATCTCGAAACCGCCGACGTGGCGCAACGCTTCGAGCGGGGAAGTCATGGCCGCGCGGTGCAATTCCAGCGATTCGTCGATGATCCGCGCCTTGCGCGTCACCCCCGCCGCATCCAGGCCCGTGCCCGGCCCGGCAATCTCGCTGGCGGACCGCCCCAGCAGGGCGCAGGCCAGGGCGGTGGCGGCGGTGGTATTGGCGATCCCCATCTCGCCGCCGATGAAGAGCTGCGCATCGCCTTTCAGCGCCCGCTCCACCGCGTCACGACCGGCCTGCAAGGCCGCCGCCAGCTGCGCCCCGGTCATCGCCGGACTGCGGCGGAAATTGGCCGTGCCGCTGGCCGCCTTCTGCACGACCACGCCGGGCAGGGCTTCGCCGTTCCCAACGCTGCCCACGTCCACCACTTCCAGAGAGGCCCCCAGGTTGCGTGCCAGCACGCTGATCGCGGCGCCGCCGCGGGCGAAATTCAGGATCATCTGCCCGGTCACCTCCTGGGGGAAGGCCGACACGCCTTCCACAGCGATGCCGTGATCGGCGGCGAACACCACAATGCGCACCCGCGAAAGATCCGCTTGCTGGGTGCCCTGCATCCCGGCGAGGCGAATGGCGATCTCCTCCAGATAGCCCAAAGAGCCGGCCGGCTTGGTGAGCTGCATCTGGCGCGCCTGCGCCGCCTTTAGCGCCGCATTATTCAAAGATGCGGCCGGCGTTTCCAGCCAGTTGAAACTCATAATGGATTCCCTTTCAAAACCAGCGGCAGACCTGCCGCCACTAAAGTCACCCGGTCGCACAGTTGCGCCAGGTCCTGATGCAGGCGCCCCGCCTCATCACAATATCGCCGGGTCAACTCCCCCAGCGGGACGATTCCCATGCCCACCTCGTTGCTCACCAGGATGACCCGTCCCGGCAAGCCGGGCAAGGCATCCAGCAATGCCGACCGTTCCCGCCGGTAAAGCGCCTCTTCGGCAATCACGTTGTTCAGCCACAGGGTCAGGCAGTCCACCAGCAGGCAGCGGTCCGAAGCAGCCGCGCCCTGAAGCGCTGCGGCGAGGTGACGGGGCTCTTCCACCAAGCCCCACCCGCCAGGACGCCGTTCCCGGTGGTGGGCGATGCGCCCGGCCATTTCGGCATCGCCGGCGGTGGCCGTGGCGATGTAAACAACACCAAGACCGCTTTCTGCGGCGAGGCGCTCCGCCAGGGCGCTCTTGCCCGAGCGGGCGCCGCCGAGGATCAGTTCCTTCATTTCAAAACAAGCGCCCTTCACCATTGCCCCC
>NZ_JAUYTS010000133.1 GCF_030695085.1 Falsiroseomonas sp.
CAGCACCGTCTCCGGGTCCTGCTGCCACCAATGCTTCGACAGGATCTCGACCTCCGCGAAGCTGTCATAGCCCTGCGCTTCCACCATGCGGCGGATGGCTGGGATATCGATGCAGCCTTCGCCGGGAATGCCGCGGTCGAACACCGTGTCGGTCGTCGGCACCTTCCAGTCGCAGACATGGAAGGCGGCGATGCGCGGCCCGGCACGCTGGATCAATGCCGCGAGCTGCGGGTCCCACCAGACATGATAGACATCGAGCGCGATGCCCATGCCGTCGCCGAATTCGTCACACAGGTCCAGCGCCTGGCCGAGCGTGGACAGCACGGAACGATCCGCGCAGGTCATCGGGTGCAGCGGCTCCAGCGCGATTGTCACGCCGGCGGCCCGCGCATCCGGCAGGATCCTGCCGAGCCCTTCGCGCAGCATTTCCCGCGCGCCGGGCAGGTCCTTGGAGCCGGGCGGCAGGCCACCGCCGAGGACCACCAGGCATTTCGCGCCGATCGCATGCGCTTCCGCAATGGCGCGGCGATTGTCCTCGATGGCGGCGTCGCGGCCGGCCTGGTCGGCGGCAGGGAACATGCCGCCGCGGCACAGGCCCGTCACGGTGAGCCCGGCATCACGGATCTGCTTCGCCGCGCGGTCCACACCCATGGCGCCGAGTACGTCGCGCCAGGGGGAAATGCCCGGGATGCCGTGGCGGACGCAGCCCTCGATCACCTCGGGCAGGCCCCACTTTTCCTTCACCGTGACGGAGTTGAGCGAGATCTGCATCACGCGGCACCGTGCAATGCGAGAAGCGTCCGCATGCGCGAAACCGCCATATCCGGGTCGCGCAGCAGGCCCGCCTTGTCGGCCAGGCGGAACAGTTCCGAGAAATGCCGGATGCTGCGGGTGGATTGCTGGCCGCCGACCATGACGAAATGGTCCTGGTGGCCGTTCAGCCAGGCCATGAACACCACACCCGTCTTGTAGAAGCGTGTCGGCGCCTTGAAGATGTGGCGCGACAACGGCACCGTCGGCGCCAGGATGTCGTGAAAGGTCGCCAGGTCGTTCTTCGCCAGCGAGGCCAGCGCGCCACCCACCGCCGGGGCGATCGGATCGAAGATGCCGAGCAGCGCGTCGGAATAGCCGTGGCTGTCGCCAGCGATGAGTTCTGCGTAGTTGAAGTCGTCGCCAGTGTACATGCGGACGCCCTTCGGCAGGCGCCGGCGCATGGAGATCTCCTTCTGGTCATCCAGCAGCGAGACCTTCACGCCATCCACCTTGTCCGCATGCGCGTGGATGACGGAAAGCGCCGTTTCCATCGCGGCCATGTGGTCGTGGTTGCCCCAATAGCCTTCCAGCGCCGGGTCGAACATCTCGCCCAGCCAGTGGATAACGACAGGCTGCTTCACCTGGGACAGGATGCGATCATAGACCCGCTCGTAATCCGCCGGCGATTTTGCCGCCTTGGCCAAGGCGCGCGACGCCATCAGGATGATGCGGCCGCCCATCGCCTCCACCGCGGAGCATTGTTCTTCGTAGGCGCGGATCACGTCATCCACCGTCACGTCCGGGCCGGGCGCCAGGTGATCCGTGCCGGCGCCGCTCGCCATCACCGCGCCGGGGTGGTCCTGCATGGCATCGAGCGAGCGGCGGATCAGTTCCTGCGCCGCCGTCCAATCCAGCCCCATGCCGCGCTGCGCCGTGTCCATCGCCTCCGCCACGCCAAGGCCGAGCGACCACAGATGCTTGCGGAAGGCGATGGTGCGGTCCCAGTCGATCTTGGCGTCGAGCCAGGGGTCCTGCTCCGCCAGCGTGTCCGCCACCACATGCGCGGCGGCCAGCGCCACGCGGGGGAAGGGCGGCGTCGCTGTGGCGAAGTCACGCGGACCCTGCAACGTGTAGTCGCCCTCGGGAAGCTTGATCGTCGGCATTGTCACACCTCCAGCTTCGGCAGGTCGACCCAGCGGCGCTCCGCCCAGGATTGCAGGCCGGCTTCCGCCAGTTGCACGCCCTTGGCGCCGGCCAGCAGGTCCCAGGGATAGGTCGCGACCTCGCCCGCCAGGTATTTGAAGAACAGTTCCCACTGCACCCGGAAGCCGTTCGGCATCGGCTCGGTGTCCGGAATTTCCTGCCAGCCCTCGAAGAAGTTGATCGGCTGCGGCGTGTCCGGGCTCCACACCGGCTTCGGCGTGTTCACGCGGGACTGCGTCCAGCATTTCTGCAAGCCGGCCACCGCGCTGCCATGCGTGCCGTCCACCTGGAAGGTCACCAGATCGTCGCGGCGGACGCGCGTCACCCAACTGGAATTGATATGCGCGATGACGCCGCCTTCCAGCTGGAAGGTCGCATAGGCCGCATCGTCGGTGTCAGCCGTATAGGCCTTCCCCTGCTCATCGATGCGCCGCTTGATATGGGTCGCGCCCAGACACGAAACGCTCTCGACATTCCCGAACAGATTGTCGAGCACGTAGCGCCAGTGGCAGAGCATATCGAGGATCATGCCGCCGCCCTCGGCCTTCTTGTAGTTCCAGGACGGGCGCTGTGTCGGCTGCAGGTCGCCCTCGAACACCCAGTAGCCGAACTCGCCCTTCACGCTGAGGATCTCGCCGAAGAAGCCGCTGTCGATTGCCATCTTCAGCTTACGCAGGCCGGGGAGGAACAGCTTGTCCTGCACCACGCCGGCCTTGATGCCCTTCTGCTTCGCCAGCCGCGCCACGGCCATGGCTTCGGCCAGATTGTCCGAGGTCGGCTTCTCGCAATAGATGTCCTTGCCGGCGTTGATCGCCTTGGTCAGCAGGCCCGCGCGCATCTGCGTCGTCGCCGCGTCGAAGAACAGCGTGTCGTTGGGGTCCGCCAGGCAGGCATCGAGGTCCGTCGAGACGCGGGAGATGCCATGCGCCTTGGCCAGCGCCTCCAGCTTCTCCCGGTTCCGGCCGACCAGGATCGGGTCGGGCATCACCCGGTCGCCATTCGCCAGCATCACGCCGCCATCCTTGCGGATCGCCGCGATGGAGCGGATCAGGTGCTGGTTCATGCCCATGCGTCCGGTGACGCCGTTCATGATGAGGCCGATGCGGCGTTCCGCCATTTTTACAAGTTCCTTCAGGAGAGCCAGGTGTTGAGGTTCGCGCGGACGAAATCGTCATCCGTCAGATGCGGGTAGCGTTGCGCCACCACGGTCAGCAGTTCGGACTGGCCTGGGGACAGGCCCTCGGCCGGGTCCAGGCACCAGATGCCTTCCAGCAGGCCCTGGCGGCGGAGGATTTCATGGCAGCCGGCGATGACGCCGTGGAAGCCATGCGCCACGTCGAAAACGGCGGCGTTCATCTCCGTCACCTGCGCATCCAGCGCGAGCAATTCGGGCGTGGCATCGGCGCCGCGGCAGCGCGCGTGGAGGTCGACCGCCGCCTTGGTCCAGACGCTCCAATGCCCCAGCAGCCCGCCGAGGATGCGGAGCGGCTTCTCGGCACCGGCCAGAGCGAAGGGCGTGAGCAGGTCGGCGACGATGTGATCGTCATTGCCGGTGTAAAGCGAGATGCGGTCCTGTGCGCCGGCCTCCAGCACGCCGCGCAGCACGTCCAGCGTGGCGTAGCGGTCGAAGGGCGCCATCTTGATGGCCACCACATTCTCGATCGCGGCGAAGCGGCGCCAGAAGGACAGGGGAAGCGGCACGCCGCCCACGGCCGGCTGCAGATAAAAGCCGAAGACCGGCATCTCGGCTGCCACCGCCTGGCAATGGCTGATGATCTCATCCTCGGAAGCGCCCTTCCAGGCGGCGAGGCTGAGCAGCACGGCGTGGTAGCCAAGCCCGCGCGCAATCCGCGCCTCCCGCACCGCCTGTTCCGTGCGGCCGATGGCGCCGGCGACGAGGATGGGCGCGTCGTCCCGCTCCGCCGCCGCTTCGGCCGCCAGCGACAGCACGCGGTCGAACAGCCCGACCTGGCGGATGGCGAATTGCGTGGTGTGGACACCGACCGCGAGGCCGCCCGCACCGGCCGCCAGGTAGTAGCGCGACAGCGCCCGCTGGCGCCGCGCATCCAGCTCCCGCCCCGCGGTCAGCGCCAGCGGGTGTGCCGGGATGGCGCAACCTTCCCGCAGCCGCGTGAGGACGCGTTCGGGCCAATCCTGCCAGCGCAGACCCACCTGTGTTTCCCCCGTCATCCAGTAACCAGACGGTTACTTTGTCGCGGGTCGGTGGTCAGGTCAAGGCCGCAAATACCCCAGCACGAATTCGGCGATATGCGCCTCCCGCGCCGCGATTGCGGCCTCGGTGTCCAGCGGGGTGCCGAAGATGGTGGAGAGCGTGTGCCGATTGGCGACGTAGAAATGCCCCAGCGCCAGGATCGAGATGTAGAGCTGCATCGCATCGACGCCAGCGCGGAACACGCCCGCTGACGCGCCACGCTCCAGCACCGCGGTCAGCGCGGCCAGCATCGGCGAATACAGCGCCGGCACCTGCTCGGACCGGCTGAGATAGGCGGCGCGGTGCAGGTTTTCCTGATTCAGCAGCGCGACGAATTCCGGGTGGCGGCTGGTGTAGCGCAGGTTGAAGGCGACCAGCCGCACCATCGCCTCCAGCGGCGGCAGGCTGTCCACCGAAAGCTCCCGCTCCTCCGCCCGCTTGGCGGCATAGGCGCATTCCAGAACCGTCAGCCACAGCTCCTCCTTGCTGCCGAAATAGGCGTAGAGCATGCGCTTGTTGGCGCCGGCCCGCGCCGCGATTTCATCCACCCGGCTGCCGGCCATGCCCTTCTCGGCAAACTCCACCAGCGCCGCGTCCAGGATGCGCTGGCGCGTCGCCCTGGCGCGGGCCGAAAGCTGCTCCGTCGCGCGCGGGGCGGCCACGGCGCTAGAAGCGGCCATCCCGCACCTCGAATTTGGTGGCCTTGCCGAGCGCCCGGCCGCCGCCCGCCACCCAATCCGCCACCCAATCCACCAGCGTCAGCAGGGGCACGCTGGGGTATCCGAAGGCCTGGAAGGCGCGGGCGGCGTTGGACAGCAGGGCGGTGGGTGCCTCCGTCCCGGTGAATTCGGCGGTGCGGTCCATCCGGCGCGCGAATTGCTCGGCCAGCCAGCGGATGGAGACGGTCTCCGGCCCCGTCACATTCAGGATCGGGCAGGTCGCATCGGTGCGGGCCAGGGCGCGCAGCGTCCAGGCATTGGCATCGCCCTGCCAGATGACATTGGCGTGCCCCATGGCGAGCGGCACCGGCGTGCCGGCCAGGACCTTCGTCGCGACGTCATGCAGCACGCCATATCGCAGATCGATCGCGTAGTTCAGGCGGATGCCGAAGCAGCGCGTGCCGCGCGTGGCGGCGGCATGCTGGAAGGCACGCTCGCGGCCGAGGCAGCTGGCCGCGTAGTCGCCGATCGGCGAAGGCGTGGCGTCCTCATCCGGCGCCGGACCATTCACCGGCCACATCGGCTGCACATTGCCGGTGGAGAAGAACACGATGCGCGACGCCGCCCAGCGCGCCGCGACGCGGGCCGGAAGCTGGACATTCATCGCCCAGGTCAGCGCCTCATTCCCCGTGCTGCCGAACTTCATCGCCGCCATGAACACGACATTCGGGGCATCCGGCAGCGCGGCCAGCGCCGCGTCGTCCATCAAATCGGCCGCCAGGCATTCGATGCCCCAGGATTCCATGCGTTCGCGCAGCCCGGCCTCGGACCAGCGCGCCACGGCAATGACCCGCCGCGCCGGATCTGCGCGCTTCGCCAGGCGGCACAAAGTGGGCCCCATCTTGCCGGCGGCGCCGAGCACCAGCAGGTCGCCCGGCACCTGGGCGAGGTCGGCCAGCAATGCCGGGTCGGGCCGCGACATCACCTCCTCCAGCACCGCCTCATCCGCGATGCGCCGTGGCAGCTCGCCCATGGTTTCCCTCCCGCCCGTATCGGGCCAGCATGACGAGGACACTGCCCGGCGCCAAGACCGCCGGCCCATCGAGGAGACACGCCATGAATTGGCAGGAAAGCCTGCGCTACCCGGACCCCGCCATCCGCACCCTGGACCCCGCCTTCAACAAGCTGCGCCTGCCGCTATCCTCGGTGGAACGGCTGTGGACCGGCAGCCGCTGGGGCGAGGGGCCGGTCTGGCTCGGCGACCAGCGCTGCCTGCTTTGGTCCGATATCCCGAACAACCGCGTGCTGCGCTGGGATGAGGAAACCGGCCAGGTCACCCATTTCCGCAAGCCTTCCGGCAATGCCAATGGCCATACCCGGGACCGCCAGGGCCGCATCGTCGCCTGCGAGCATGGCGGGCGGCGCGTGATCCGCCACGAATATGACGGCGCCATCACCGTGATCGCCGACAACTACCAGGGCAAGCGGCTGAACAGCCCGAATGATGTGGTGGTGAAATCCGACGGCAGCATCTGGTTCACAGACCCGCCCTTCGGCATAGGCGGCTTCTATGAGGGCGAGAAGGCCACGCCCGAATTGCCACACACCAATGTCTACCGGGTGGATGGCGATTCGGGAAAAATCACGCTGGTGGCGGATGATGTGGACCACCCGAACGGCCTGGCCTTCAGCCCCGACGAATCCATCCTGTATATCATCGAAAGCCGGTCCGAGCCGCGCAACATCCTGGCCTATGACTGCGCCGGCACCACGCTGAGCAACCGCCGCGTCTTCGTGAAATGCGCGCCGGGGGAGACGCCGGACGGGTTCCGGGTGGATGTGGATGGCAATCTGTGGTGCGGCTGGGGCATGGGCGGCCCAGGGATGGATGGGGTGAAGGTGTTCAACGCCGCCGGCACCGCCATCGGCTTCATCGACCTGCCGGAACGCTGCGCCAATGTCTGCTTCGGCGGGCGGCACCGGAATCGGCTGTTCATGGCGGCGGCACATTCGCTCTACAGCCTGTACGTCAACACTCAGGGCGCGCCGGGCGGCTGAGGCGGGGGGCAGGGCCGCCTTGATGCGGCCCTGGCCTCGGCCGAAGCCGGCCGCATCATCGTGGACCTGCCCGCACGGCGTGGCGAAACACCGCGCTTCACGCCGCTGGCGGAAGGCGATTTCGGCCTGCGCGTCACCGCCCATCTGCCCGGCCGGGCCACCACGCTGAGCTGGGACTGGGAACGCAGCCAGGTGCAGACCATCCCGCTATGGGACGCGGCGCTGGCCGAGCCGCTGCCGCCGATCTGGCGCGAGCTGTCGCTGGACCGCGACATCGCCCGGCTGCCCGGGGGCACGGACCGGCTTTCTGCGCTGCGCGATGTGCTGGCGGGGCTGCCGGCGGAGGCGCCGGGCCGCGCCGACCTCGCCGCGCTGGTCGAGGATTTCGCCGCCGCGCGCGGGCTGATGGATGCATTCCGCAATGCCGCCCGCGCCCATGCCGCCGCCGAGGCCGCGCTGGCGCGGGCGCGCCAGGCGGTGGAGGATCGCAGCGGCGCGCAGCGGGAAGCTGCGCGGGGGGCGCTGAACACCGCCTCCCTCACCGCCGGCCGCACGGGGGCGGAGGCGGACCGGGCCTGGGCCGCCTGGCGGGACGCGGCGCAGCGCGTGGTGACGCGGGGTGGTGGCTGAAAGCCCGCGCCGGCGCCTGGGGTTGGAAAGACCTCAATCCGGCAGGCGGGCCACATCCACGGCGCGGGCGAATTCAAGCCTCGCCTCGACCGGGCCATCGCCCCCGACCTGCACCAGATAGCGGTTCTTCAGCAGCAGCGTGATGTTGCCATCCTGGCCCTGCACGCCCCGATGCGCGCCGATCCGGACCAGCCGGCCCATGGCGCCCGCCATCTGCGGGTTGCCCAGGATCATCGCCATCTGGGCGATCATCGGGTTGTCGGCGGCGATCTCCACCTTCACGGATTG
>NZ_JAUYTS010000134.1 GCF_030695085.1 Falsiroseomonas sp.
CCACCTCGCCGCCGCCCTCGCTCAGCCGCCACAGCAGGAAGTCGAGCGCATGCAGGGTCGCGAAGTCGACTTCATCCGCCCACAGCTCGAACTCCGGCGCCGACAGCGGCACCTGTTCCACCACTGGAGGCGGTGCCATCGGCGGCGCCTGCAGGCGCTGCTGGGCTGGGTCCAGCAGCAGCGCGCGATGCAGCTCGGGCGCGAACAGGGCCGCGCCGAAGCAGATCACCGCGGCCGTGGCCAGCGCGATGCGCAGGCCACGGCGCGTCGGCGGCGGCTCGGGCGCCGCATCCAGAAAAGCACTTTGCACCGCAGCCGGCCAGTACGGGTCGCGCGCGCACAAGCGGCGGCCCAGCAGCAGCCACTCGCGTTCGATGCGGCCCAGTGGCCGACCTTGCAGCTCGGCGATGCGCTGCAGCGGCAGGCCACCCAGCGCACGCAGCACGATCAGGTCGCGCGCGCCCGCCGGGAGCGCGGACCACAGGCGCAGCCAGGAGGAATCCCCAAGCTGCGTCGGGTGGGCACGCGGCGCGGCGAGCGCCTGCAGCCGGGCGTAGCCGTCTGCAAAGTCGTCGGCAGGTGTTTCCGCGAGGCCTTCACAGGCCAGCCACGCCCGCAGCAGTGCAAATGAGCGGACAGCGGCGGCATCAGGCATCGGCGGCTACGGGGGAATCAAGGCGGTCGCGGAGTGTAGCCGCTGCGGACGCGACGGCCCGTGCAGGGCAGAGGCGCGCAGCGCTTTCGCAAGCCCGGATTCGCGCTGCCGCGCGGCTTGACTTTCGCGCAGTCGGTGCTCTCCCGCCTGCCTTCTGGCTTCCACGGGGCTTGACTTGTGCACAGGCTGCAGAATCGCCGCCTGCCACCCGCCAAGCGCCTCAGGGCTAGCGGACACCTGTCACATTTGCCAGTGGGCGACTTTGTAAGTCATTGATTTTATTGCCACGGAAGCCTTGGTCAAATTTTCGCCACAATCCACGCAGGCCCCGCGCCAGCGGCCCGGCGGGGCTTTCATCCGGACTTCATCCACCGACTTATCCACAGGCTGTGTGGATAAGCCGGAAATCCCAAGCGGACCGGCAACTTGCGGCCGATTCGTCAGCGACCGGTGAGGAGTGCCCGCCAAGTGCCCCCGATCGGCGCCAAGCGGCTGGCTACACTGAGCGCATGTCCGCCGACCGCCCTTCGAACGCCCTGCGCGTGGCCCTGCCGGTGCCGCTGCCGCGATTGTTCGACTACGCCCCGCCCGCCCGCGCCGCGATCGACCCCGGCTGGATCGGCTGCCGCGTGCGCGTGCCCTTCGGCCGCAGTACCGCGATCGGCGTGGTCGCCGA
>NZ_JAUYTS010000141.1 GCF_030695085.1 Falsiroseomonas sp.
CCGGAGCCGCGGCCATGTCCGGTTGAGAGTCGGTGATCGCGGCCGCGCGGGCCTGCATCTCGGCCAGCGGCGGCACGTCGTTGGCGAGGCGCTCTTCGTCGGTCGTCGCGGGATCGACGTCCCACAGCCGCCAGCCGACGCCGTCAGGGATGATGTTGGCGCCGTATTTCTGAGGCAGGCCGGCGTACATCAACGACCGGTCCAATGCCGCGGCCGCCAACCAGCGCGCGCCAGGCCGCCCAAGTTCAGCCGCCCGCGCGGCCAGCCGGCTGCCCAGCGCCGCCTCTTCCGAACGGTCTCCGTGGTTCAGGATCCAGGCGGCGGCGTAGAGAGCGTCAGCCTCCTCGGGCAAGCCGTCCGCCAGCAACGCCATCACCGCTTCGCGGCGTGTCCGGTCTCGATCGCGCAAGGCGACATAGGCGCGCTGTCCCGCCAGGACGGCGCGGTCCTCGGCCTGATCCCCGGCCAGCAGCCTGATGAAGGCGGCAGGCCGGGCGGGCGTCACTGGGCCCCGGCCCCGCCGAAGCGCTCCGACCACTCGGCCACCTGGCCGTCCTCGATCTTGGTGAACAGCACCCCGGCGGCCGCCACGGTCTGACCGCGCGGCAGGGCGTCCAGCAGGGGCTCGTCGGCCGTCGGCCAGCTCAGGTCCGTCGCACCCACGGTCGCGGCGATCTTCACCGCCGTCGCCGGCATCACCGGGGCCGCCAGACGGGCGAACAGGGCCACCAGATTCAGTCCGGTGCGCACCCCCACCGCAGCGCGGTCGACATCGGTCTTGAAGGCGGTCCAGGGGGCCGCCTCCTGCAGGTACTCATTGCCCAGCACCCAGACGGCGCGCAGGGCGACCGCCGCCTTGCGGAACTCCATGGCCTCGAACTGGGCCGTGGCCTCGGCGATGCCCGCGCGCAGGTCTGCCTCCAGCTTCTCTTCCAGCGGCTCCGGCTCGCCCGCGTCCGGCACGACGCCGTCGAATTTCGACTCCGCAAACTTGACGATGCGGTTGACGAAATTGCCCAGCACATCGGCCAGGTCCTTGTTGGTCGTCGACTGGAACTGCTCCCAGGTGAAGGCCGC
>NZ_JAUYTS010000144.1 GCF_030695085.1 Falsiroseomonas sp.
GCATTTCCTGCTGAGCGGCTATGGCGGCACGCTGAAGGGGCCGGTGCGCGTCGACCCCGCGACGCATGACAGCACCATGGTGGGCGATGAGGCGCTGCTGCTGGCCGAGGTACGCCCCACCTGGGTCTGCGCCGACCGCGCCGCCGGCGCGCAGGCCGCCGTGGCCGCCAATGCGCGCGCCATCGTCATGGATGACGGGCTGCAGAATCCTGGCCTGGCCAAGGATCTGTCGCTGCTGGTGATCGATGGCAGCTTCGGCTTCGGCAACAACCGCGTCATCCCGGCCGGCCCCTTACGCGAACCGGTGGCCGCCGCCGCGGCCCGGTGCCAGGCCGCCGTGCTGATCGGGGAGGATGAGACCGGCGCGCTGGACCTGCTGCCCCCCGGCCTGCCCGTGCTGCGCGCCCGGCTGGTGCCGGGGCCGGAGGCGTTGATGCTACGTGGCCAGCCGGTCTTTGCCTTCTGCGGCATTGCCAACCCGCGCAAATTCTTCGCCACCCTGCAGGAAGCCGGCGCCGTGCTGGCGGGGCGGGAGGCATTCGGCGACCACTACCAATACGATGCGGCCGAGATCCAGGACCTGCTGGCGCAGGCGGATGCCGCCCGCGCCCAGCTTGTCACCACCAAGAAGGATTTTGTCCGCATCCCGGCGCAGTTCCGGTCCCGCGTGACGGTGGTGACGGTGGGGCTGGAATGGGCCGAATCGGCGCAGATCGAGAGCCTGATCGACCCGCTCGCCGCCCGGGTGCCGATTCCGGCCTGATCCTCCGGCGCATGGGCTGCTACCGCCACAGCCCCTTCGCCGCCAGCCAATCCTGCACCAGCGCGGCCACCTGGTCGCTGTTGCGATCCATCATCAGCATGTGGCTGTTGCCGGGGATGCCGCGGCTCGGCAGATCCACATCCTCCACCGTGCCGCCGGCTGCCTCGATCGCGGCGGCGAAGGCGCGGGCATTGCGGCGGATGACCGACCAGCGCGGATCCTGGTCGACGTAATCCCCATAGACCATCAATTGCGGCACATCCTTCAGCTTCGCAGCCTCCGCCACCGCACCGATGCCGGCAGGCTCGATCAGCACCAGGGCACGGAACAGCTCGGGACGCCGCTGCGCCACCTGCCAGGCCAAGGCGCCGCCCTGGCTGTGCGCGATCACCACCGACGGGCCGACACGCTCCAGCAGCGCGATGTAGGCGGCAATCACATCGTCATCGGTGCCGAGGTAGCGGGCGACCACCTGGCGCGTGAAGGCCAGGTAGTGCTCCGGCTCGGTCGGGAACTGGTTGCCTGGCAGGACGCTGCGCGTGGCGTAGGACCCGGCGCCGGTGCCGATGCGAAACCGCTCCCACGGGTTCTGCGCCGGCAGATGCAGCGGCGGGGCGTAGATCTCGGGCACCATGGCCGCACCGCTGCGGCCGCGCTCCACCGCATCCGTCACATAGGTGGCCCAGCCGCGGCGCAGGAAGAATTCGTCCCAGCCCGGCCGGCCATCCGGCGTGGTTTCCCAGGTGACGCCGGTGAGGTAGGCGCCGTGCCACAGCATCAGCGGCGCCGTGCCGCGTTGCGGGGCGGGCACCATGAAGCGGGCATACATCTGCCCCACCATGTGGACACCGTTGGGGTCGATGCGCAGCGGCACGCTGCCCGCGGTCGGCAGGTACTCGCGCACCGGCCGGCCCGACAATTCCACCTGTCGCCCGCCGACATGGAAGGAACCGAAGCGCTCCAGCGTGACAGGCTGCGCCTGGGCGGCGGTGCCCAGGCCGAGACAGGCCGCGAGCATCGCGGCTCCCCATTTGGTCATGACTTTCCCCCTCGCCCGGGTCCTGGCCCGGCTCGGGCATATCCTAGGATGTGGGAAGCCGTGACGCCTATGGCTCGGAAAGTGTCTTCTCGAACAGGCCGAGCAGCGCCAGGCTGAAGGCCTGCATATTGGCCGCGCGATCGCCATGCCCGGTCTCCAGCGTCACCACACGCTCCACCGGGCCGGAGATGGCGAGGCAGCTATGCCCCGCCGCATCGCCATAGCTGTTGCCCGTGGGGCCGGACGCACCCGTCTCCGCGATGCCCCAGACCGTGCCGAAGCGCACGCGCAGGGTGCGTGCCAGCAGCAGGGCGTAGGGCTCGGAGGAGGATCGCATCCCGGCCATATCGGCCCGGGTGATGCCCAGCAGCTGTTCCCGTGCGGTGGCCGTATAGACCACGGCACCGCCGAGAAAATACGCGCTGGCTCCGGGCACCGCGAGCAGGCTGGCTGAAACCAGCCCGCCGGCGGAGCTTTCGGCCACCGCCACGGTTTCGCGGCGCGCCTTCAGCAGCGCGCCGACAATCCCGCCCGTGGCGAACAGCGCCTGCACCTACTCGGCCGCCTGCGCATAGGCTTCGAGCGGCGCGCAGGTGCAGACCAGGTTGCGGTCGCCATGCACATTGTCCACCCGCTTCACCGGCGGCCAGTATTTCTGGCGCGCCACATAGGGCAGCGGGAAGGCGGCCTGTTCGCGGGTGTAGGGGTGCGACCAGTCGCTGGCCATCACCTCCGCCGCCGTGTGCGGCGCGTTCTTCAGCGGGTTGTCGGCACGGTCCATGCGACCCTGCTCGATCGCGCGGATTTCGCCGCGGATCGAGACCATGGCCGAGATGAAGCGGTCCAGCTCGCCCATCGTCTCGGACTCGGTCGGCTCCACCATCAGCGTGCCGGTCACCGGCCAGGACATGGTGGGCGCGTGGAAGCCGTAATCCTGCAGGCGCTTGGCGATATCCTCGACCGAGGCGCCGCCATTCTGCTGGAAGCCGCGGCAATCCAGGATGCATTCATGCGCCACCATGCCCTGGCGGCCGCGATACAGCACCGGGAAATGCTCCGCGAGCTTCACCGCCATGTAGTTGGCGTTGAGGATCGCGACCTCCGTCGCCCGCTTCAGCCCATCCGGCCCCATCATGCGGATATAGGCGTAGGAGATCGGCAGGATCGACGCGCTGCCGAAGGGCGCGGCCGCCACCGGCCCGTGGCTGGTCGCCTGGGGACCTGCTTCCGCGAGCATCGGATGCGCCGGCAGATAGGGTGCCAGATGCGCCGCGACGCCGATCGGGCCGACGCCAGGGCCGCCGCCGCCATGCGGGATGCAGAAAGTCTTGTGCAGGTTCAGGTGGCACACATCCGCGCCGATCAGGGCGGGCGAGGTGAGGCCGACCTGCGCGTTCATGTTGGCGCCGTCCATGTAGACCTGCCCACCCTTCGCATGGATCAGGGCGCAGATCTCACGGATCGCTTCCTCGAACACGCCATGCGTGGATGGGTAGGTGACCATCAGCGCGGCAAGGCGGTCCGCATACTGGTCCGCCTTGGCGCGCAGATCATCCAGATCGACATTGCCGTCCCGGTCGCAGCCCACCACCACAACCTTCATGCCCGCCATCACGGCGGAGGCCGGGTTGGTGCCATGGGCGGAGGACGGGATCAGGCAGATGTCGCGCGCCATGTCGCCGCGCGCGCGATGCCAGCCGCGGATCGCGAGCAGCCCGGCATATTCGCCCGCGCTGCCGGCATTCGGCTGCAACGACACGGCGGCGAAGCCGGTGACGGCGCAGAGCCAGGATTCCAGCCGCCGGATCATCTCGATATAGCCGCTGGCCTGATCGACCGGCACGAAGGGATGGATGTTGCCGAAACCGGGGAAGGTCACGGGGATCATCTCGGCCGTCGCATTCAGCTTCATCGTGCAGGACCCGAGCGGGATCATGCTGCGGTTCAGCGCGACGTCCTTGTCCTCCAGCCGCTTCAAATAGCGCAGCATCGCGTGTTCGGCGTGATGGCTGCGGAACACCTCCGCCGTCAGCACGGCGCTGGTGCGGGCCAGCGAGGCGGGGATGCCGCCTTCCGGATCGATGCTGTCGATCTGCGGCGCGGCCTGGCCGGCGGCCTCCGCGATCGTATCCAGCAGCGCCAGCAGATTCTCCCGAGTTACCGTCTCATCGAGCGCGATGCCGACACCGCCATTGTCGTGGCGTGCGAGATTGAAGCCGCGCTTCAGGGCGCCGGCGATCAGCGCCTCCGCCTTGCCGCCGGCCTCGATGCAGATGGTGTCGAAGATGTCGCGATGGCGCAGCGTGAAGCCGGCGCGCTTCGCCGCACCGGCCAGCAGCCGCGCCTGCAGGGCCACGCGCCTGGCGATGCGGGCCAGCCCCTCCGGCCCATGCCACACGGCATACATGCTGGCCATCACCGCCAGCAGCACCTGCGCGGTGCAGATGTTGCTCGTCGCCTTCTCGCGCCGGATGTGCTGTTCGCGCGTCTGCAGCGCGAGGCGCATCGCCGGATGGCCCGCGGCATCGAGCGAAACGCCGACCAGCCGCCCCGGCATCAGCCGCTTATGGGCATCCTTCACCGCCATGTAGCCGGCATGCGGCCCGCCATAGCCCATCGGTACGCCGAAACGCTGGGTGGAGCCGACGACGACATCCGCGCCCATCTCGCCCGGCGGCTTCAGCAACACCAGCGACAGCGGATCGGCCGCGACGATGGCGAGGCCGCCGCCGCCATGTACCGCGGCGATCTCCTTCGTCAGATCGCGTACTTCGCCGGTCGTGCCGGGGTACTGCAACAGCAGCGCGAAGGGCTTTTCCGCGTTGACGGTGGCGATGATGTCGGCCGGCTTCGCGACCAGCACCCGGAAACCCAGCGGCTCCGCGCGCCCGGCCACCACGGCGCGGGTCTGCGGATGCACATCGGAGGCGATGACGATGGTGTCCGACTTGCCGCGCGTCGCGGCATGCGCCAGCGCCATCGCCTCGGCCGCCGCCGTCGCCTCATCGAGCAGCGAGGCATTCGCCACCGGCAGGCCCGCGAGGTCCGTCACCATCGTCTGGAAATTCAGCAGCGCCTCCAGCCTGCCCTGGGCGAGCTCGGCCTGATACGGCGTATAGGCCGTGTACCAGCCCGGATTCTCCAGCACGTTGCGCAGGATGACCGGCGGTGTCAGCGTGCCGTGGTAGCCAATGCCGATCAGCGACTTGATGTCGGCGCGGTTCTTCCCCGCGAGTGCGCGCAGTTCCGCGATCGCCTCGGCCTCCGTCGCCGCGGGCGGCAGCGGCAGGGGCGCATTGCTGCGGATATCGGCGGGCACGGTGCGGGCGGCCAGCGCCTCCAGGCTCTCGGCGCCCACCACCTTCAGCATGGCGGCGATTTCGGCTTCCGAGGGCCCGATATGGCGGCGCGCGAATTCGCCCTTGTCCTCAAGCGCGGAAAGCTCGGCAATGGCGTTCATGCGAGGGTGTCCACGAAGGCGGCGTAGGCGGCCTCATCCATCAGCGCGTCGACCGTCGCGGCCTCGACGCCGCCGATCTTGAAGAACCAGCCCTCACCGGTCGGCGCGCTGTTGATCAGCGAGGGGTTCTCGACCAGCGCGGCGTTGGTCTCGACAACCTTGCCGGCGACGGGCGCATAGACGTCGGATGCCGCCTTCACGCTTTCGACCACGGCGCAGGCCTCGCCCTCGGTCACGTCGCGGCCGGGCTCCGGCAGATCGACGAACACCACGTCGCCGAGCGCATTCTGGGCGTGGTCGGTGATGCCGATGGTGGCGACATCGCCGTCCAGCCGGATCCACTCATGGTCTTTGGTGAAGCGAAGTTCGGCCATTATCCGGGAACCTTTTCAGCGAGCGTAGCGGTGGGGGGCGAAGGGCAGGGGGCAGATGCGGGCAGGCAGCGCCTTGCCCCGCACCATCAGTTCAAGGGCCGTGCCATCGGCCGCCGCGCCGCGCGCGACATAGCCCATGGCGATGGGCGCATTGACGGAGGGGCCGAAGCCGCCGGAGGTAATTTCGCCAATCACGGCGCCACCGGCCTGCACCGGCGTGTGGCCACGGGCTGGCTGGCGCCCCTCCGGCTGGATGCCGACACGCAAACGCGCCGGGCCGTTATCCAGTTCGTCGCGGCAGCGATCCGCACCGCGAAAGTCCCAGGCCGTGCGGCGGCGCTTGCCCATGGTCCAGACCAGGTTGGCTTCGACCGGGCTGGTCGTCTCGTCCAGATCGTTGCCGTACAGGCAAAGCCCGGCCTCCAGCCGTAGCGAATCGCGCGCGCCGAGGCCCGCGGGCAGCACGCCCGGCAGCGCCAGCAGCGCCTTGGCCACCGCCGTGGCCTGCTCGGCGGGGATGGAGATTTCCACGCCATCCTCCCCGGTATAGCCGCTGCGGCTGACCAGGCAGGGCACGCCGGCAATCGTGTGCTCGGCGAAGTCCATGAATTTCATCGCCGCGATGGCCGGCGCCAGCGTGGCCAAGGCAGGCACGGCGCCCGGCCCCTGCAGCGCGATCAGCGCCCGGTCCGGCAGCGGCCGCAGCGTCACGCCCGCGGGCAGCACCGCCTCGATCGCGGGAATGTCCAGATGCTTGCGCGACGCGTTGAGCACCAGGAACAGCCGGTCGCCGCGATTGGCGACCATGAAGTCATCCAGGATGCCGCCCGTCTCCGTCATCAGCACGCCGTAGCGCTGCCGGCCGGGCTTGAGGATCTGCACATCCGCCGGCGTCAGCTTTTCCAGCGCCGCCGCGGCGCCTTCGCCGATCAACTCCGCCTGGCCCATATGGGAGACGTCGAACAGCCCGGCGCTGGCGCGGGTGTGCAGATGCTCCGCCATGATCCCGGCCGGGTACTGCACCGGCATGGCATAGCCGGCGAAGGGCACCATGCGCCCGCCAAGGTCGCGATGCAGGCCTGCCAAGGGTGTCTCGAGCAATTCGGTATCGGCCACGGTGCCCCCAAAGGCTTCCCATCGCCGAAATGGCGCCGGGTATTCCGTGACCCCCCTCTGTCCGGTGACCTGAGAGATTCGGCCCACCTCCCGGCGCTGCCTTACTCCGTCGGTGCCGCGCCCCGTTCGGGGTGCGAGCTTTCCAGAGTCCCGCCGAGCCCTTCGGCTCCTGCCCGCGCGGCCCTTCTGCCTGAGCGTTTCCGGGGGCCGGTTGCGCCTTCGGCGGTGGTTTCGGAACCCGGTGGGGGCCCCTCGCCACTCTCTCCCGCGCGGTCCACGGGAGCGGCGGGTATGCCCGAGCCAGAGGCCGCGCGCAACGGCGCTTTTCGGCCGCGGGTGGGTTCCGCAGGCGCCTGCCGAGTGGTCTGCTGCCGCCGAAATGGTCAGGGGGGATACCGGGAGATGCAGGAGCTAACCGCCGAGGGCCTGCTGGCCGCGCTGCGCGGCTGGGTCGAGATCGAAAGCCCGACCCAGGATGTGGCCGCGGTCAACCGCATGGCCGATCATGTGGCGGCGAAGCTGCGCGCGATCGGCGCGGAGATCGAGCGCACCCCCGGCCGGGACGGCTTCGGCGACATCCTGATCGGCCGCATCGCGGGCCAGCGCTCCGGCCCGGGCCTGCTGCTGCTCGGCCATATCGATACGGTGCATCCGGTCGGCACCCTCGCCGGGAAACTGCCCTTCCGGGTGGAAGGCAGCCGCGCCTATGGCCCCGGCATCTATGACATGAAGGGCGGCAATGCGATGGCGCTGGCGGCGCTGGAGCATCTGCACGCCCAGGGCCGCAAGCCGCTGCTGCCCGTCAGCTTCATGATGATCCCGGATGAGGAGGCCGGCAGCCCCTCCTCCCGCGCCGCCATCGAGGCGGAGGCACGGCGACACGCCGCGGTGCTGGTGCCGGAACCCTCCGGCGAGGGCGGGCGGCTGACCGTCGGCCGGCACGGCATCGCGCGCTATCATCTCCGCACCATCGGCCGCCCCGCCCATGCCGGCGCCACCCATGCGGAAGGGCGCAGCGCGATCCGGGAAATGGCGCGCCAGGTTCTGGCGATCGAGGCGCTGACCGACTACCCGCGGAACTTCTACGTCAATATCGGCACCATCTCCGGCGGGACGCATGAGAACATGGTGCCCGCCGAATGCCGCGCCATCTGCTACGCGCTGGTCCCCACGGAGGCGGAGGCGCGCGAATTGCACGATGCGCTGTTCGCGCTGCGGCCGCAGGACCCGGATGTGACGCTGGAGGTGGTGCCCGGCCTGTCCCGCCCGCCCTTCGGCAAGACCGCCGCCATCCAGGCGCTGTACGACCATGCCAGGGCGCTGGCGGCGGATGGCGCTTTCCCGGTGGCGGGGGAACGCGTCGCCGGTGGCGGCTCGGACGGCAATTTTACCGGCGCGCTCGGCGTGCCGACGCTGGATGGGCTGGGCGTGATCGGCGGTGGGCCGCACAGCTTCGCGGAGCATATCGAGATTGGCTGCCTGGTGCCGCGCACCCGGCTTTTCGTGCGGCTGTTCGAGTCGCCGCTGCCGGCGCTGTAGCGGGGCAACCTGCTGCGGCGCAGCACGTTGGTGCTGCATGAAAGCAGCAAACTGGATTGTCGGCGCGGCGGTGGCCCTCGGCGGCGCCGCGCTGGCCAACCACCTCATCGCGCAACGCAACGAGGCCCGGCACCCGCCGCGCGGCCGGTTCCTGACCGTGGATGGCGTGCGCCTGCACTTCATGGAGCGCGGTGCCTCGCATGGCGGGCCGACCGTGGTGCTGCTGCACGGCAATGGCGCGATGGCGGAGGATTTCGCCCTCAGCGGCATCCTGGACGAACTCGGCCAGACCCATCACGTCATTGCCTTCGACCGCCCGGGCTTCGGCTACAGCGACCGTCCCCGCGCCCATATTTGGACTGCCGCGAACCAGGCCCGGCTGCTGCGCCGCGCGCTGCGCCGCATGGGCATCCAGCGTTCGGTACTGGCGGGCCATAGCTGGGGCACGCTGGTGGCGCTGGAGATGGCGTTGCAGCGGCCGGATCAGGTGGCGGCGCTGGTGCTGATGTCCGGCTACTTCACGCCGACGCTGCGGATGGATGTGCCCGCCTTCTCCGGCCCCGCCATTCCGGTTCTGGGCGATGTGCTGCGCTACACCATCTCGCCCCTGATCGCCTGGGCGATCACGCCGCTGTTGTTCCGGAAGATCTTCGCCCCCGGCCCGGTGGCGCCCCGCTTCGCCGCGCATTTCCCCACCGGCCTGGCGCTGCGCCCGTCCCAGCTGCGTGCCTCTGCCGCCGATACGGCGCTGATGGTTCCCGCCGCCCTGGCCACGCGCCACCGCCATGGCGAGGTGCGGATGCCGGTGCTGATCCTGGCCGGGGCCGAGGACCGCATTGCCGATGTCGGCCGCCAATCCGCCCGGTTGCATCACGACATTCCGGGCAGCGAGCTGCGCCTGGTGCCGGGCGCCGGGCACATGATTCACCATGCGGCGCCTGCGGCGGTGGTGCAGGCGATTCGTGATGCCGCCGACCGGGCCGCCGACCGGGCGCGTGATTGCGCCGCCGAAAGCGCGGCAGCGTGACCGCTTTGGTGCCGAACCCGGCACCGCCTGGCGCTTTCAGCCCTCGACGGCAGAAGGGTGATGCGGATGCGGGCGCTGGTTTGGCACGGCAAGGAAGATATCCGCTGCGACACGGTCAGCGATCCCGCCATTGAGGATCCGCGCGACGCCATCATCAAGGTGACGAGCTGTGCGATCTGCGGCTCGGACCTGCACCTGTTCCACAACATGATCCCGGCCATGTCGCCCGGCGACATCATGGGCCACGAGACGATGGGGGAGGTGGTGGAGGTCGGCTCCGCCGCGAAGGGCAGCCTGAAGAAGGGTGACCGCATCGTGGTGCCCTTCACCATCAATTGCGGCAGCTGCGCCCAGTGCAAGCGCGGCAACTTCTCGGTCTGCGAGACCAGCAACCGCAACAAGGCGATGGCCGACAAGGTGTTTGGTCATGCCGGCGCCGGGCTGTTCGGCTACAGCGCGCTGACCGGCGGCTATCCCGGCGGCCAGGCGGAATACCTGCGCGTGCCCTTCGCCGACCAGACGCATATCAAGGTGCCGGACGGGCTGAGCGATGAGCAGGTGCTGTTCCTGTCCGACATCCTGCCGACCGGCTGGCAGGCCGCGGTCGCCTGCGACATCCAGCCTGAGGATACGGTGGCGATCTGGGGCTGCGGCCCGGTCGGGCAGATGGCGATCCGCAGCGCCGTGCTGCTCGGCGCGAAGCAGGTGATCGCGATCGACCGGCTGCCGGAGCGGCTCGGCATGGCGGCCGCCGGTGGCGCCATCACGATCAACTTCGAAGAAGACAGCGTGATCGAGCGGCTGAACGAGCTGACGGGCGGCAAGGGGCCGGAGAAATGCATCGATGCGGTCGGCATGGAAAGCCATGTCGGCCTCGGCCAGCCGGATACGCTGCTCGATCGCGCCAAGCAGGTGGTGATGCTGGAGAATGACCGGCCGCATGTGCTGCGGGAGATGATCTATGTCTGCCGCCCCGCCGGCATCCTGTCCGTCCCCGGTGTCTATTCCGGCCTGGTGGACAAGCTGCCCTTCGGCCTGGTGATGAACAAGGGCCTGACCATCCGCACCGGCCAGACCCATGTGAAGCGCTGGACGGATGATCTGCTGCGGCGGATCGAGGACGGCCAGATCGATCCGTCCTTCGTCATCACCCATACGGTGGGGCTGGAGGAGGGACCGGAAATGTACAACATCTTCCGCAATAAGCAGGATGGCTGCATCAAGGTGGTGCTGAAGCCATGAGCCTTCTTGCGAATGCCACCCGCCGCAAGGGCGACCCGCGCATCCTGCGCAGCGGTCCCGGCTCGCTCGGCGCCGCGGACCGCCTGGCACGCGCGATCGGCTGGTTCAGTATCGGTCTTGGTGTCGTGCAGATGCTGGCGCCGCGGCGGGTGACACGCGCGCTCGGCCTGCGCGGGCAGGAAGGGCTGGTGCGGGCCTATGGCGCGCGGGAAGTCGCCTCCGGGATGCTGGCGCTGTCCGTGGACCCGTCCGTTGGCCTGCGCAGCCGTATCATCGGCGATGCGGTGGATGCGGCGACCCTGATGGCCGCGCTGCGCCCAGGCAACCCGAAGCGGGACAATGTGCTGCTGGCACTCGCGATGGTGGCCGGCGTGGCGGCGCTGGACATCCTGGCCGACCGCGCGTTGCAGGCGCGGCATGGGCGCGAACAGGCGCGCGCACCGCGTCGCACACTGCCGCAGGCACCGCCACGGGCCGGTGACCGCAGCGGCTTTCCGCAGGGGCTGGCCCAGGCGCGCGGTGCGGCGCGCGACTTCGTGGTGCCGCACGACTTCCGCCGCTCGTTCTGATCCCTCGGCGACCGGCCTCATCACCATCGCTTGCAGTGTCGCGGATTTGGGAAAAATCCGCGGCAAAGGGGCAGGTGGGCCCGCAAGCGCAAGGAACAGTTGTGGCCGCCTTCTGTTGGACTCGCGGCGCGCATGGTGACGGGCAAGGGCCCGTAGGCGAGCGAAGCAGCAGGCGAGGACAGCCAGATGAGTGATACGAGACAGGGCGGTTTCCCCGACCGCGACCCCCCGAACCCCCACACGCCCACCCCGCACGCCCCCGCACATCAGGCCGCCGAGGATGGCCGTGCCGTGTTGCAGGAAGCCAAGGCGCAGGCGCAGGAAACCGCTGCATCGCTGCGCGGCGAAGCCGCCGGTGCCGTCGCCGATGTAAAGGCCGAGGGGGCCGAAGTGTTGGAGGCCGCGCGCCAGCGGGCCGCCAGCTTCGCCGAGGCGCAGCAGAAGGCCGGTGCCGAGCGGGCGGAAGGCTTCGCCGAAGCCGTGCATGATGTCGCCGACAAGCTGGGCGAGCAGTCGCCGGTGATGGCGCGCTATGTGCACGAGGCGGCGACCGCCATCGAGGGCATGGGCCGCACGCTGCGCGATAGCAGCCCGGCGGAACTGCTCGGCCGCGTCGAGGACCTGGCGCGGCGCCAGCCGGCCGCCTTCTTCGGCGCCGCCGTACTGGCCGGCTTCGGCCTGGCCCGCTTTGCGAAAAGCTCCGCCGAGGCCTCGCGCCGCAGCCACACGGCCCACCGGACCGGCGCGGCACCGATGGGTGGGTCTGTCCGGCCCGAGACGGCGGCGCAGGCGCCAGGCTGGGCGCCGCCCGCCACCAATGATGCTGGCGGCGCCAAGCCGACCACGCTCGCCGCCGCCTCGCTTGGTGGCGCGGCGGCCTGGCCGGGTGGCCGCGCGCCCAGCATGCCCGAGACCCCGAAGGCGGGAGGCGCCGGCAATGTCCGCTGACCCCTACGGCGTGGACCCACGCCACCCCGAGCCCGGCCGATCGGTGCCTGAGCTGTTCAGCAGCGTGATCGGCCAGATCTCCACCCTGTTCCGGCAGGAGGTGCGGCTGGCCCGCGCCGAGGTCGGTGAGAAGATCAGCCATGCCAGCGGCGCCATCACGCCGCTCGGCGCGGGTGCGGGCATGCTGCTCGGCACGCTGATATTGCTGCTGTTCGCACTGGTCTCGCTGCTGGTGCATTTCGGCATTCCGGTGGGCTGGTCTCAGCTCATCGTCGCCATCCTCGCGGCGGTGATCGGCTACGCGCTGATCCGCAGCGGCATTTCCAGATTGAACGCGACAAACCTGGTGCCTGAACGGACGGCCGAGCAGCTGTCCCGCGACGCTCAGGTGGCGAAGGAGCAGGTTCGATGAGCAGCACGACGAATCCCGACAAGCGCAGTAGTGCCGAGATCGAGCAGGAGGTCGAGCAGACCCGCGCCGGCCTGACCGAGACGCTGGAGGAGCTGCGTGATCGTGCCTCCCCCGGCCAGTTGTTCGAGCAGGCGCTGGATTACGCCAAGACCTCGGGCGGCGCGGAGTTCACCCGCAACCTCGGCGCCGCGGTGCGTGACAACCCGCTGCCGCTGCTGTTGATCGGTGCCGGCATCGGCTGGATGATGCTGAGCCAGGGCGGTGGCCGGCCCGCGCCGCGCCGCCGCAGTGGCGCCTATGACGCGCCCTACGGCGCCACCTATCCCGGCACGGGCTGGGAACGTGAGGAGCCCGGCATGCTGGATCGTGCCGGCGAGGCCGTGGGCGATGCGGTCGGTGGTGCGGCGGACGCCGTGCGCGGCGCCGCCCGCAGCGCCACGGATGCCGCCAGCTCAGCCTATCGCAGCGCCGCGGGCGCCGTCGGTGCGGCGGGTGAGCGGCTGGGCGAGGCTGCCGGTTCGGCCCGGAACAGCCTGCGCGGCGGCAGCGGCCAGGCCTCGCATATGGCGTCCGACTACGCCGATCGCGCCTCGCGCGCTGCGTCCGGCTATTCGCACGACGCGCGGGACCGGATCGGCCACTGGGCGGATGAGGCGGAAAGCACGGCGGGCTGGGTGCTGCGGGAGCAGCCGCTGGTGCTCGGCGCGCTCGGCATCGCGCTCGGCGCCGCGGTCGGTGCCCTGCTGCCGGGAACGGAGGCCGAGGACCGCATGATGGGCGAGACGCGGGACGAACTGGCGGGCAAGGCCAGCGCGCTCGCGCAGGAAGGCTATGAGAAGGCGCGCGACACCGTCGGCGGCCAGGCCGACCAGGCGCGTGATGCCGCCGGCAGCGCCGCCGGCTTGGCCGGTCAGGCGCGGGAGGCGGTGCGTGGCGCCGCCCACAGCCTCGCGGCCAATGCGAAGGAGGCCCTGGCCGAAACGCCGGAGCCCGCCAATGAGCCCCGGCCCGAGGGCACGCCGCCGCGTCCCGAAACCCGCCCGGCCACCGGCCTGGGCTGATCGGCGAGGCCGGATCTCAGTCGAGCAGGGCGAGGGCCTGGCGCACCGCGCCCTGCATCGTCGCGCGATCCGGCCGCCCGCGCGACAGCACGCGCAGGCCGAGCAGCAGCGTCATCAGCATCCGGGCCAGATCATCCGGGTCCCGTGTGGCGTTGATGCTGCCATCCGCCTGCCCGGCGAGCACCCGGGCGCGGAAGAAATCCTCCAGCTCCGCCAGCCGGGCGGCCACCACTCCGGCCACGCCGCGATCATGCGGCGCCACTTCCAGCGCCGAATTCACCAGCAGGCAGCCCATGCGGTCCCGCAGCGACCGGGCGACGATTTCCTCGAGCAGTCCCGCGATCGCCTGCCTTGGCGGCAGCGTGGCCGCAAGCCGTCCCAGCCTCTCGCGCATGCCCTGGTCCAGGTAGCGGTCGAGGCAACGGGCGAACAGGCTGCGCTTGTCGCCGAAGGCATTGTAGAAGCTGGCCTGGCCGAGGCCCATCACCTCGCCCAGGTCGCGCACGCTGGTGCCGGCATAGCCGTGGCGCCAGAACTGGCGCATCGCCGCCTCGATGACGGCATCCTCGTCGAAGCTGCGGGGGCGGGACATCGCGGCCAGCATAGAGCGGCGCTGCGGAGGGTGCCAATGCGGCGGCCCAGGCTTGCCCTGGCCGCGCGACCGACGCAACTTCCGGCGTTGCTACCCCTCCGGATCGCGCCCGCATGTGCCGCTTCCTCGCCTATCTCGGCGAACCCATCTTCCTGTCCGACCTGGTCTGCGCGCCGGCGCATTCCCTGATCCACCAGTCGATGCACGCCGATGAGGGCAAGACCGCCACCAATGGCGATGGCTTCGGCCTGGGCTGGTACGGTGAGCGGGAGGAGCCGGGGCTGTACCGCGAAATCCGCCCAGCCTGGTCGGATGAGAATCTGCGCTCGCTGTGTTCGCAGGTGCGGTCGCGGCTGTTCTTCGCGCATGTCCGCGCTTCCACCGGCACCTCCACCACCCGCGCCAACTGCCATCCCTTCGGCCTGGGCCGGCAGATGTTCATGCATAACGGCCAGGTCGGCGACTACCTCCGCATCAAGCGGCGGATGGAGGCGCTGATCCCGGATGCGCTCTACGAACACCGCCAGGGCACCGGCGATACGGAGGCGATCTTCCTGGCCGCCGCCGCGGATGGGCTGGCGGAGGACCCGATCGGCGCGCTGTCCCGCACCCTGGGGCGGGTGCTGGCGCTGATGCAGGCCGCCGGCAGCACACAGCCGCTGCGCTTCGCCGCGGCGCATAGCGATGGGCGGACGCTCACCTGCTTCCGCTGGTCCTCGGACAACAAGCCACCCACCCTGTACTGGCGCCGCGCGGGTGCGAATGTGCTGGTGGTGTCGGAGCCGGTCGATGAACGCAATGCCGGCTGGCTGCCGATTGCCGCCAACCACGCGCTGGTGGCCCGGCCCGGGCAGGATGCGCAGGTGCGGCCCTTCGAGGTCGCGGCATCGGTCTTGTCCGATCTGTAACAACTGGTCCATAACGGGCGACCATTCCACGGGGGACGACCCATGCTGACCCGCCTCGCCACCCTGGTCCTCGGCGCGAGCTTGCTGGCCGGGCCGGCCATGACCCAGACGATCCCGCCCGAGCGCATCCTGCGCATGGTGCCGAACGCCGATCTGCAGACGCTGGACCCGATCAACACCACGGCCGGGGTGGTGCAGTCCCACGCGCATATGATCTACGACCAGTTGTTCGGCCGCGACGCGCAGATGCGCCCGCAGCCGCAGATGGTCGGCGCCTACAGCGTCTCCGACGATGCGCTGGTCTGGCGCTTCACCCTACGCGACGGCCTGGCCTTCCATGATGGCGCGCCGGTGACGGCGGAGGATGTGGTGGCGTCGCTGCGCCGCTGGGGCGCGCGCGACCCGCATGGCCGGCAGATCCTCGCCATCACCACCGGCCTGGAGCCGCAGGCGGATGGCAAGACGGTGGTCTGGACGCTGAACCGCCCCTACGGACTGATGCTGGATGCCTTGTCAAAACCCGCCGGCAACATGCCCGCGATCATGCCGGCGCGCATCGCCGCAACCGATCCCTTCACCGCGATCCGGGAGACGATCGGCAGCGGCCCCTTCATCTTCTCGCGTGACGAATGGGTGCCGGGCAGCACGGTGGTCTATCGCCGCAACCCCGCCTACGTGCCGCGCAGCGAACCCGCATCGGGCACCGCCGGCGGCAAGGTGGTGCATGTCGATCGCGTGGAATGGCAGAACATCGCCAATGTACAGACCTCGACGCTGGCGCTGATCCAGGGCGAGATCGACTACATCGAAAGCCCTGGCGTGGATTTCCTGCCGATGCTGCAGCGGCGTGGGGCGCGGATCATCCGCACCAACACGCTCGGCGCGCCGGGCATGATCCGGATGAACCACATCCACCCGCCCTTCAACGACCCGCGCGTGCGGCAGGCGCTGATGCTGCTGGTGAACCAGGAGGAAATCCTCCAGGGCATGTTCCCGGACCCGGCGCTGTACCAGGTCTGCCACGCCTTCTTCGTCTGCGGTTCACCGCAGGAAACCAATGCCGGCGTGCCGGAAGGCCTCGGCAGCCCGGCGGCGCGCGAACGGGCGCGGCAATTGCTGCGGGAGGCGAATTACGATGGCACGCCGATCGTGATGATGGACCCGACGGACAATCCCTTCGTCCACACCGCGACGCTGGTGCTGGCGCAGCAGATGCAGTCCGTCGGTTTCCGCACGGATGTGCAGGCGACCGACTTCGCCTCCATGGCCGGGCGCCGCGCCAATCGCCGTCCGCCGAGCGAGGGCGGCTGGCATATCGGCCTGACCTTCTGGAACGGCCTCGGCGCCTCGGACCCGGTGGGCAATGTGCCGATGCAGGCAAGCTGCGAGCGCGCCTGGCCGGGTTGGCCCTGCGATGCGGCGCACCAGGCTTTGATCGATGCCTTCCCCTACGCCGCCAACGCCGCGGAACGGAAGCGCATCCTGGATGAGCTGCACATCAGCGCCTACAACCTGGTGCCCTATGTGCCCTACGGCCAGTGGTACCTGCCCTCCGCCGTCACGCCGCGCATCTCGAACGTGCTGGCGATGCCGGGCATCATCATCGCCTGGAACATCCAGAAGGCGGCGCGCTGAGGTTCAGGCGCCGGTAGTGGGGCGCCGGTAGTGGGGCGCCGGTAGCCAGGGCGCGGGTGGTCAGGCAACCGTATCTGCCATCTCGGCACCGCGCCGGCCCAGCGCCTGGTCCGGTGCCGTGGTGGTGTCCTGCGCGGTCTGGTGCTCCATCTCCGCGTTCAGCTCCGCGCCGAGCAGGATGACGATGGCGGAGATCCAGATCCAGGTCATGAAGCCGATGACCGCGCCGAGCGAGCCATAGGTCTCGTTGTAGTTGCCGAAATTGGCGACGTACCAGGAGAACCCGGCGGAGGCGGCGAGCCAGGCCACCGCGGCAAAGCCGCTGCCCCAGCTCACCCAGCGCCACTTGGCCTCCGCCCGGCTCGGGCCCCAGCGGTACAGGCAGGCCAGCACCAGCCCGACCAGCAGCAGCATCAGCGGCCAGCGGCCATAGGACAGCAGCATCTCCGCCGTGCTGCCAAGCCCGACCAGGCCCAGCACCACGGGCACCGCCACCACCGCCACCATGGTCAGGATGGCGAACAGGAAGAAGCCGAGGGTGAAGGTCAGGGTGGTCAGCGTCAGCTTGATGAAGCTGCGCTTCTCCCTTTCCTCGTAGATGATGTTCAGCGCATCGAACATCGCCTTGGCCGCCTGGTTGGACGACCACAGCGAGATCAGCAGGCCGGCCGCGGCGCCGAAGCCCAGGGTGCCGCCGGCGGTGCTGGCCACGCGCTGCACCTGTTCCTCGATGATCTCCATGCCGCCGCCCGGCACGATCCCGCCGAGTGCGCTCAGATGGCCCTGGATGGTGGCGGGGTCGGCGACCAGCGCATAGATCGAAACCAGCGAGGCCAGCGCCGGGAACAGGGCGAGCAGCGTGTAGAAGGTGACCGCCGCGGCCTCCATCATCAGGCGGTCCTCGCTGGCCTGGGACGCGGTGCGCTTGAGGATCTGCCACCAGCCCCGCGCGGGGATCTGGGAGGGGCCATCGGCGCTGCGGCCCGCACCCGCACCCGCCTCCGCCGGCCTGCCGGAGGTGGGCTCGGGGCTGCGCCCGGCAGGATGACCCTGGCGTCGGTCGCGACCAGCATGGGGGCCAAGATGGGGACCAGAATGGGGACCGCGCCGGACCGCCGCGGGGCCTGGCCGGCGCAGCGCGGAATCCAGTGCCAGCAGGCCCGCCAGCGCCGCCGCGGCCACCATCCATCCGCCGCCATCCCGGCTCGCCACGCGCCGCCTGCCCTGCGTCCCCGCCATCGTGCTACTCCTCGTTCACGCCCGGCAACGCGGAAGCGCGGCCCGGGTGCCCACAGGACGGAAACTTTTTGCCGTCGCCCGCGCTGACCGAAACGGAATGGCATGGGAGGGGGCGATGGCAAAGGCACGGCCCGTGGCGCTGCCCTGGCTGGTGCTGGAGGCCATCGGTGCGCCTGCGCGGCGTGGCGTGCAGATGCTGCTGGCCACCGCGGCCCTGGCCGCCGGCGTATTGGCGGAGGGGCTGAACCCGGCCACCTGGCGGCGCCGCACCCTGCGCGCCGAATATCGCCGCAGCCTGCGCCAGGCCATTGTCGGCGGCTTCGGCACCGTCATCATCACCGCCACCCTCATCGGCTTCGGCATCGTCCACCAGACTTTGCGCTGGCTCAGCTTCGCCGGGCAGGAAGACTACACCGGCACGCTGCTCGCCACCGTTCTGGTGCGGGAGGTGACGCCGGTGCTGACCGGGCTGATCCTGCTCGGGCGCAGCGGCACCGTCACGGTTGTGGAATTCGGCGCGGTCAAGGCCAGCGGACACCTCGAGGTGATGGAGGCGCAGGGCCTCGACCCCTTCACCCTGCTGGTGCTGCCGCGGGTGGTGGCGTTTGCGCTGGCGGGCTTCACCCTGGGGGTGATCTTCCTCGGCGTGGCGCTGGTGACGGGCTACATGACCGGCTGGCTCACCGGGCTGGTGGTGGCACCGCCGCGTGAATTGCTGATCAACCTGTTCGGCGCCACCGACAATGTGGAATTCGCGCTGTTCGCGGTGAAGCTGGTGGTGATCGGCGCGCTGGTGGCGCTGGTCTCCGCCATCACCGGCATGTCCTCCACCCGCGCGGAAACGCCCTCCCATTTGTTGCCGAGGGCCTTCGTGCGCGGGCTGCTCGGCATCCTGGCGGCCAGCGCGCTGCTCAGTGTGGCAACGGCATGACGGCGGTGCTGGAGGTGCAGGCGGCGCGCGCGGCGCCTGGGACATCGCCCATCCAGGGGCCGGTGGCGCTGCATCTGGCGCCCGGTGATCTCGCGCTGGTGCATGCGGATGACCCTGCCATGGCCCGCGCGCTGGCGCTGATCTGCGCCGGGCTGGTGAAGCTGGCCGCCGGCCAGGTGCGCTTCCTGGCGCAGGATTGGGCGGCGCTGCCCCGCCAGCCGGCACAGGCGCTGCGCGGCCGCATCGGCCTCGCCCCCGGCGATGGCGGCTGGTTGCCGCATCTGACGGTGGCGGAAGGGATGCTGCTGGCCCGCCGGCACCATGATGCCACGCCGGATGCCGATCTGCTCGCCCAGGCCCATGATCTCTGCCGCCTGTTCGGCCTGCGGGGGTTGCCGCTGGTGCATCCGGCGGAGCTGTCGCGTGCCGATCTGTCCCGCGCCGGCTGCGCCCGCGCCTTTCTCGGTACGCCCGACCTGATCCTGCTGGAAAGCCCGCTGGACCGGGAGACGGCCGATATGCTCGCGGAACCATTGCTGGCGGCGCTGGAACCGGCGCGCGCGCGGGGCGCTGCGGCGCTGTGGTCCACCAGGTCCCGCCACGCCTGGAACACGCCAGGCTTTCCCGCCAGCCAATGGTGGGTGCTGAAGGAAGACGGCTTGAAAGGAAACGAACCATGTCCGATGGCTCAGTGACGCAGGAAGACCGCGTTCGGCTGCGCCATACGGATCGCTGGGTCGGTGCGCTGGTGCTGCTGGCGCTGGTGCTGTTCCTGGCCGCCCTGTTCCAGCGCGGCGTGATCCGCGAATGGTTCGCCGACGGCACCACGCTGATGGTGCTGCTGCCGGAGGAAGGCGTGGCCGGGCTTTCCGTGGGCGCGGAGGCGGAGGTGCTGGGCATCCGCGCCGGCTCCGTACGCCGCATCATCGTCGATCCCGAACGCCGCATCCGCGCCGAACTCCTCATCGAGGAACAGGCGAAGCCCTTCATCCGCCGCGATTCCACCGCCGTGGTGCGGCGCCGCTTCGGCGTGGCGGGCCCCGCCTACCTCGATATCCAGCGCGGGCGGGGGGAGGAGTTGAACTGGGACCGCGCCTGGATCCGCGCCACCAGCGAACGCGCGCCGACGGAAACCCTGGGCACGCTGCTGGATGAATTGCAGCAGCGCGTCTTCCCCATCCTGGATGAGCTTCGCACCGGCACCGCCGCCTTCTCCGCCGCGACGCAGCGGCTGGAACGTGGCGAGGGCACGGTGGGCCGGTTGCTGTCGGACGACACGCTGATCCGCCAGGCCGAGGCCGCCACCGCTCGCGCTGCCGCGGTGATGGAGAATATCGAGGCCGCGAGCCAGGAGGTGCGCCAGCTCACCGCCGGGCTGTCGAACGGCCGTGGCCCCGGCACGCTGCCCGGGCTGGTGGCGCGGGCGGAACGCGTGCTGGCGCAGGTGGAACGCGCCAGCGCCGACCTGGCCCGCGCGACGCCCGCTCTGCCGCAGGCCACCGCGAACATCCGCGATGGCACGGACAGTCTGCCGGCGGTGATGATCCAGGCGCAGGAAGCCGCGCGGCAGATGGAACTGCTGCTGGCGCAGCTTCGCCGTCACTGGCTGCTGGGTGGCGGTGGTGGCAGCGCGGCGGAGCGCAGCATCTCCGCCGGCGCCGTGCCGCGCCCGATGGTGGAGCGGTTGCGCCCGTGAGAGTGGCCTTGCTGGCCTTGCTGCTGCTTTCCGCCTGTGGCGGCCGCGCCGCACCGGAAGGCCCGCCGCGGGATGGCGTGCTGGACCGTGCGGCGGGCAGCGCGCGGGATGCGCTGAACCAGGACCAGCCGGTGGTCGCCGGGCGGCTTTACGCGCAGGCGCTGGCCCGCGCGCGGGAACGCGACGACCCGGTGGCGATCGACGCCATGGGCTTCGGCCAGGCGACCTCGGCCCTGGCGCGGGGCGATGCCCCCGCGGCGCTGGCGGCGGCGCAGGAGGTGCGGGCGGAGTTGGCCCGGCGCGGCCGCGGCGCCTCCGCCGGGCTGCTGCTGGCGGAGGCGACGGCGCTGTTCCGGCTTGGCCGGATGACGGAGGCGGACCGGCTGGCCCGCTTCGTCGCCAGCCGTGGCGCGGAGAATGCGGAGGCCGCGCTGCGGGCGCATTTCCTGCTCGGCCTGCTGGCCGCCGGGCGCGGCGACCTGGCGGGCGTGGTGGCCGCGCGGGCCGCGATCGGCGCGCCGGAGCAGGCGGCCTACCGCGCCGATGCGGTGGAGCTGGAAGGCGCGGCGGCGCTGCTGCGCGGCGACGCGGCGGGTGCGCGGGTGCATGCCGCGACAGCGGCCGATCTGCGCCGCGATTCACTGGATTATCGCGGCCTGTCGCGGGCGCTGGCCTTGCAGGGCGCAGCGCTGGAACGGCTCGGCGACCCGGCGGCGGCGGCGGATGCCTATCTCCGCGCCGGACGGGGTGCCGCGGAGCGTGGCGAGGCGGATGCGGCGCGCTGGCTCGGCCAGGCCCGGCAGTTGGCCGGCGGCCGTGCCGATCTGCTCGCCGCGATCCGCCAGGCGGAGGCGCTGCGGGAACGCTGAGGCGTTTGACGCCCGGGCGCGCCACGCCGATCCTGCGCCAACGAAGGGGAACGCCATGAAGAAGCTGGTGAATGATCCGCGCCGCGTGGTGCGCGAAATGCTGGAAGGCCTGGTGGACCTCAACCCCGGCCTGGCGCTGCTGGATGCCGAGGATGTGGTCGTGCGCGCCGAATTGCCTGTGCCGGCGCAGCGCCCCGTCGCGGTGCTGTCCGGCGGCGGGGCGGGGCATGAGCCGGCGCATGCGGGCTATGTCGGGCCGGGGATGCTGGCCGGCGCCATTGCCGGGGATGTCTTCACCTCGCCCTCCGTCGATGCGGTGCTGGCCGGCATCCGCGCCGCCGCCGGGCCGCGCGGTGCGCTGCTGGTGGTGAAGAACTACACGGGGGACCGGCTGAATTTCGGCCTCGCCGCCGCGCTGGCCACGGCGGAGGGCATCCCGACCCGCGTGGTCGTGGTCGCCGATGACGCGGCCTTGCATGAAACGGTAGCGCCGGAGCGCCGCCGCGGCATCGCCGGCACGGTGCTGGTGCACAAGGTGGCGGGCGCCGCCGCGGGGGCCGGGCTGGATCTCGACGCCGTGCTGGCAGAGGCCGAGGCGGCCGCTGGCGCCGTGGTGACGATGGGCGTGGCACTCGGCGCCTGCACCGTGCCGGCGGCCGGCGTGCCGGGCTTCGCATTGGGCGAGGACGAGATGGAACTCGGCCTCGGCATCCATGGCGAACAGGGCGTGCGCCGCGCGCCGATGGCGCCGGCGGATGCCATCATCGGAACCATCCTGGATACGCTGGTGACCGATGCGGGGCTTGGCGAAGGCGACCAGGTGGCGCTTCTGGTGAACGGGCTGGGCGGCACGCCACCGATGGAGCTGTCCGTGGTGGCGCGCGCCGCGCTGGCCGGGCTGCGGGCGCGGGGCATCGAGGTGCCGCGCGGCTGGGCCGGCAATTTCATGACGGCGCTGGAAATGCCCGGCTGCTCGATCAGCCTGATGCGGCTGGATGCGGCTCGCCTCGCCCGGCTGGATGCGCCCGCCGGCGCCCCGGCCTGGCCCGGCGGCGGCGTGCTGGCGCCGCGCGCCACCGTCG
>NZ_JAUYTS010000148.1 GCF_030695085.1 Falsiroseomonas sp.
CCACCTCCGCATCCAGCCCGCGCAGGCGCTGGACCAGGCCGGTGAGATCGGTGGGGCGGGCGGCGTAGCTGGCGCGCTCGATCAGGGTCAGCCCGCGTTCCTGCATCAGCGCTTCCTGCGACGCGCCGATGGAATGGGCGCCGAGCGCATCCTCCTGCGCGATCGCCAGGCGCAGCGCGGTATCCGGCCGGTTGACGGCGTTGGCCAGGATACGCACGCCCTTCAGCGCCGTGGCGGCGAAATCCGTGGCCTGGGGGGAGGCGCGGAACACCCATTGGAAGCCGCGCCCGACCACGGCATCGCCCAGCGCGCACAGTTCGAAGAAGGGCACGTTTGCCAGTTCCGCGACCTGGGATGCGGGCAGCGCGATGGTGGTGCTGAAGCTGCCGAAGATGGCGGCGACCCGTTCGGGGCCCTGCACCAGGCGGCGCGCCTCCTCCACTGCCGCATTTTCATCCGGCGCATCGGCGCGGACCAGGGCGATGCCGCGGCCGAACACCCCGCCGGCGGCGTTGCGCTCCTCCACCGCCAGTTCCAGGCCACGATAGCATTCATCGCCAAACAAGGCAGACGGCCCGCTGAGCGGGAACAGCGCGCCGAGCCGCAGCGGGGGGCCGGCCGGTGGCACCGGGGCCGCGCTGCCATTGGTGGCGGGTGCCTGCGCATGGCCGGGCGGCGCGAAGGCGCCCAACATGGCGCCGGCCAGCCCGCCGAGCCTCCGGCGGCCGAAGCCCTGCATCCCTCCAACCCTCCCGGCGATGGCAGGAGTTTTCCACGCCCTGCCGCTGGCGCACAACCCCGCCACGCCCCGGCGTGCCGCCTTGACGTGCCGCGGCACCGCATGGTCCCTCCTCCCCGACTGAGAAGAGGAGCGCACCATGTCCAAACCGGCCCCTGACCTGCCCGCGGAAATGACCTTGATCGACCACACCCAGGGCGGCTCGGGCAAAGGTGGTGGGCCGGAGGTGCTGGTGCCGGTGCGCGGCCCGGTTCCGTCGCCGGCCGCGGATGAGGTGCTGATCCGGACCGAGGCTGTCGGCGTGAACCGCCCCGATGTGGCGCAGCGCACCGGCAGCTATCCGCCGCCCCCCGGCGCCAGCCCCGTCATCGGCCTGGAATGCGCCGGGGAGGTGGTGGCCGTGGGTGCCGCCGTCACCCGCTGGAAGATCGGCGACAAGGTCTGTGCGCTGGCCAATGGCGGCGCCTATGCCGAATACTGCACCGCCCCCGAGGCACAGACCCTGCCCTGGCCGGCCGGCTTCGACGCGCTGCGCGCCGCGGCGCTGCCGGAGACCTATTTCACCGTCTGGGCGAATGTCTTCGGCCATGGGCGGCTGGCGGCGGGCGAATCCATCCTGATCCATGGCGGCACGTCCGGCATCGGCGTCACCGCCATCCAGCTCGCCAAGGCCTTCGGCGCCACGGTCTACGCGACGGCCGGCAGCGCGCAGAAGGTGGCGGCCTGCCTCGAACTCGGCGCCGATGCGGCGATCGACTACAAGGCGGAGGATTTCCAGGAGCGCATCAAGGCGCTGACCGGCGGTAAGGGCGTCGATGTGGTGCTCGACATGGTCGGCGCGCCGTATTTCACCAAGAACATCCGCTGCCTGAAGCTGGATGGCCGCCTGGTGATGATCGCCTTCCTGAGCGGCCATGTGGCGGAGCAGGTGGATCTGCGGCCCATCATGGTGAAGCGCCTGACCGTCACCGGCAGCACCATGCGGCCGCGCAGCACGGCGCAGAAGGCGGAGATCGCGCAGGCGCTGGAAGCCAAGGTCTGGCCGATGCTGGCCGAAGGGAAGGCGGCACCGCGCATCTTCAAGACCTTCCCGCTGATCCATGCGGCCGAGGCGCACCGGCTGATGGAAAGCAGCGCGCATATCGGCAAGATCATGCTGACGGTGCCGTGACGCCCTGGCTGGCCTTCGCCGCCGCGCTGCTGCTGCTGGCGCTGACCCTGCGGCTGCGGGATCGCGGCATGCGCCGGGCCGGGCAGGGGCTGGCGGTGCTGCTGGCCCTGGTGGCCACCATCCTGCTCGCGCGGCGGCCCGGCACCGCGCTGCCGCTGCCCGGGTCGCGCCCGCGGCCCTGGTATTCGCCATAGGGGGACCGCCATGAACCTGCACCGCATGCTGCTCAAGCGCCAGGCGGAGGGCCGCCCGGTGCGGGTCGCCGTGATCGGCGCGGGCAAGTTCGGCTCGATGTTCCTGCACCAGGCGCCGCGCACGCCGGGGCTGCATGTGCTGGGCATCGCCGACCTGTCCATTCCCAACGCCCACGCCGCGCTGGCCCGCATCCACTGGGCGCCGGAAGCCGGGCAGGCGCCGGATGCTGCGACGGCGGCGAGGACCGGCGCCACCTGGCTCACCGAGGACAGCCTCGCGCTGATCGCCGATCCGCTGGTGGAGGTGGTGGTGGAGGCCACCGGCGACCCGGCCGCCGGGCTGGTTCACGCACGCCACGCCATCCGCCACGGCAAGCATGTGGTGATGGTGAATGTGGAGGCGGATGTGCTGGCCGGCCCCCTGCTGGCGCGGGAAGCCGCAGCGGCCGGCGTGGTCTATTCCATGGCCTATGGCGACCAGCCGGCTTTGGTGGCGGAGCTGGTGGACACCATCCGCGCCGGCGGCTTTTCCATCGTCGCCGCCGGCAAGGGCACCAAATACCTGCCCGCCTATCACGCCAGCACGCCGGAGACGGTGTGGGATTTCTACGGGCTGACGGCGGAACAGGCGCGCGCGGGGGCGATGAATCCGCGGATGTTCAACTCCTTCCTCGACGGTACGAAATCCGGCATCGAGATGGCGGCGATCGCCAATGCGACCGGCCTGGCTCCGCCCGAGGATGGCCTGGCCTTCCCGCCCGCCGGCACCAGCCAACTGCCCGACCTGCTGCGGCCGCACAATGAGGGCGGCATCCTGCCACGCAAGGGGATGGTGGAGGTCGTCTCGTCGCTGACTCGCGACGGCGCCGAGATCGCCGACAACCTGCGCTGGGGCGTCTATGTCGTGTTCGAGGGCGACACCGAATATGCCCGCCGCTGCTTCGCCGAATACGGCGTCGCCACCGACAGAAGCGGGCGCTACGCCGCGCTGTGGCGCCCCTATCACTTCATCGGGCTGGAACTTGGCGTCTCCGTCGCCTCCGCCGCGCTGCGGCGCGAGCCGACCGGGGTTGCCGAGACCTGGGCGGCCGATTGCGTCGCAATCGCCAAGCGCGACCTGAAGCCGGGCGAGGTGCTGGATGGCGAGGGCGGCGCGATGGTCTGGGGCAAATGCATCCCCGCCGCGCGATCCCGCGCATTGGCCGCCGTGCCGATCGGCCTGGCCCATGGCGTGGCGCTGGCGCGCGCCGTGCCGCGCGGCGCGCTGGTGACGGAGGCGGATCTGCAACCGCGCGCCCCGGGCGGCGCCGGGCAGGCGGCGCGGGAGATGCGAGCGTCCCTGCTGGCCCTGCCCTGGACAATGAATTGCAAATTGTAAGCGCATTTGCACAAAACTAGGCTTTTCGCGACGCGGAGGGCGCGGCTAGGTTACAGGCAATGCCCATGGCGTCCGCCTTCCGGCTGCTTTTCGCAGCCGTCATCCTGTTTGGCGGTGCCTGGCCCATTACCAAGGCTGCGCTGGCGGATGCGTCACCGCTATGGTTTGGGCTCGGACGGTCCGCGCTGGCAGCGCTCGGGGCGGCCATCCTGCTTGCGGCGATGGGGCGGCTGCGCTTTCCGGTGGCGGAGGATCGCCGCGCGGTGCTGTTCCTCGGCCTGTTCCAGCTCGGCGGATTCTTCGCGCTGACGCATCTGGCGGTGGCGCTGGTGCCGGCGGGGCGCACCGCGGTGCTGTCCAATGTCGTGACCTACTGGCTGATCCCGCTTTCGGTGCTGGTGCTGGGGGAGAAGGTTTCCACCACCCGCTGGTTCGCGGCCGGCCTGGGGCTGGCAGGCGCTGGCGTGCTGATCGGGCCATGGGCGGTCGATTGGTCGCATATGGATTCGCTGATCGGCCATCTGATGCTGGTGCTGGCCGGCCTGCTCTGGACCATCGCCATCATCGCATCGCGCAAATGGCCGCCGAAGACACCGATGTTCGAGCTGCTGCCCTGGTGCTTCGGCATCGGCGCGCTGGTCCTGGTGCCGCTGACCCTGCTGCTGGAGCCGGATGGCGGCGTCGGGCTGAGTTCCTGGCCCCATCTGCTATATATCGGGCTGTTCGCGGCGCCGATCGGCACCTGGTGCGTGATCGAGGCCGGGCGCAAGCTGCCCGGCGCGGTGGCATCGGTCGGCTTCCTGATGGTGCCGGCCTTCGGCGTGCTGGTCTCCACCCTTTGGCTGGGGGAGCCGCTGGGGTGGGATGTGATCGTCGGCGGGGCGTTGATCTTTGGCTCGGTGATCCTGGCGGCGCGCGGATGAGGCTCGTCGTCACCAGCCTGGGGGAGGGGCCGCCCGTCGTGCTGCTGCACGGGCTGCTCGGCGCCGGGCAGAATTTCGGCGCGGTGCAGAAGGCGCTGGCGGCGGACGGCTTCCGGGTGCTGGCACTCGACCTGCGGAACCACGGCGCATCGCCCCACGCCGACGGCATGGCCTATGCCGATATGGCGGCCGATGTGGCGGAGACGTTGCAGGCGGAGGGGGCCTGGCCCGCCACCATCATAGGCCATTCCATGGGCGGCAAGGTGGCGATGGCGCTGGCGCTGACCCGGCCGGAGGGGGTGACGCGGCTGCTGGTGGCGGATATCGCGCCGGTGCACTACCCGGCGCCGCTGTTCAACGCCTACATCGCCGCCATGCGCGGCCTGGATCTGCGGCCCGGCCTGGCGCGGCGGGAGGCCGATGCGGCGCTTGTGCCGGCCGTGCCCGCGGCGCCGCTGCGCGCATTCCTGTTGCAGAATCTGGATTTTGCCCAGGCCCCGCCTGCCTGGCGCATCGGGCTTGAGGAAATCGCCGCCGGCATGCCGGAGATCGCCGGCTGGCCCGACCTGCCGGGTTCGTATGACGGCCCCGTCCTGGTGCTGGCGGGCGAGCGTTCGGACTACATTCAGCCGCAACACACGGCGCTGTTCCGCCGCCTGTTTCCCGCCGCACGCCACGCCAGCATCCCCGCCGGGCATTGGCTGCATGCGGAAAACCCGCCGGCCTTCCTGGCCGTGGTGCGGGACTTCCTGGCCGGTCAGGCAAGCGCGGCGCCGTAGCCCAGCCGCACCAGCGTTATCTCCGGCGGCACACCCACCCGCACCGGCATGATCGAGGTGCCAAGCCCGCCCGAGACCACCAGGTGCTTTCCCGCCTCCACCACATGGCCATAGGCGTAGCGATTACCGAAGGCGGAGGGCACATAGGGCGAGAACCCCGCCAGCCGCACCTGCCCGCCATGGGTATGCCCGCACAGGGTCAGCGCCACCCGATCCGCCGGCACGGAGGGGAAGATATCCGGCTCGTGGCACAGCAGGATCACCGGGTCCCGGTCCTGCACGGCGCCGAAGGTGCGCGCCAGGTCGTTGGTGCCGAGGAAGCGGCCCTGGCCCTGGCTGAAAGCCCAGAGGCTGCCGCTGCCCGCCACCCAGAAACCCTGATCGCGGAAGCCGGTCTTCACCGCCGCATTGTGCAGCACGGAGATGCCGGCCCCGGCCAGCACATGCGCCGTCTGCGGCACGCCGCGCCGCAGCCGTTGCACCTGCGGGTCGTCCCACCAGTCATGATTGCCCATGATGGCGTGGACGCCATGCGGCGCGCGCAGGCCCTTCAGCACCTGCGCCGTCTCCTCGATCGGGATGGAGTGCTTCACGTAGCGGCCGTTGCCCCGGTAGTCGCCGAGCAGCACCACCAGATCCGGCCGCAACGCATTGGTGGCGGCGACTATCTCCGCCACGCGGCGCAACGGCATATGCGGCTCGCTGGCATGGATATCGGCCAGCGCGGCGATGGTCAGCGGCCGCCGCGCGGGCCAGTTCGGCGGGTCCAGCCGGTATTCGGCAACCGCCAGCCGCCAGGCCGGCTCGATCCAGAAGCCATAAAGGCCGCTCGCCCCACCGGCCAGGGTCAGTCCACCGAGGGTCGTCAGCAGGGCGCGGCGGCTGGTCATGCGAAAGCCTCGGTTGCGCGATCGCCGCGCGGGACGATCTAGATCGGATGATTGAAAACTTCCCGGCCGAACGGGCCACAGCCTTGCAGCGGCTCGATTCCTTTGGCCCGCGCATGGGGCATCATTACGCGCGGGGCCGCAACAGCGACCTCGGCCCTGGGCAGCGCCAGGACGTCTCCCGCCTCTCGCCCGCGATTCGTCACCGGCTGGTGACGGAGGCCGAGGCGGTTGGCACCGCGCTCGCGCTGCACGGGCCGGAGCAGGCGCAGAAATTCATCGAGGAGGTGTTCTGGCGCAGCTACTGGAAGGGCTTTCTGCAACTGCGCCCGGGATTATGGGACGCCTATCGCGGCGAACTCGCGCAGGACCTGGCGCGGCTGCAGGCGGAGCCGGAACTGCAGGCGGCCTATGCCCGCGCGGTGGAGGGCAGCACCGGAATCGACGCCTTCGATGCCTGGGCCGTGGAACTGCGCGACAGCGGCTGGCTGCACAACCACGCCCGCATGTGGTTCGCCAGCATCTGGATCTTCACCCTGCGGCTGCCCTGGACGCTGGGCGCGGATCTGTTCCTGCGGCACCTGCTGGATGCCGATGCGGCCAGCAACACCCTGTCCTGGCGCTGGGTGGCGGGGCTGCATACCGCGGGCAAGACCTATGTCGCGCGGGCCGAGAACATCCACCGCTTCACCGGCGGCCGCTTCAACCCGGTGGGGCTGGAGGAAAATCCGCCGCCGCCGCCGGCGCCGCATCCCATCCCGCTGCAACCGCTGCGGCCGATGGCGCCGCTGCCCGAAGGGCCGGTGGCGCTGCTGCTGCATGAGGATGATCTGCATCCCGAAAGCCTGCTGCCACCCGGCCTGAAGGTCGATGCCATCGCCGGCCTCGCCGTGCCGCGCGCACGCTCCCCGCTCGGCTGCGCGCCGATGGCGGAGCGCCAGGCCTGGCAGGTGCTGGCGGATGGGCTGGAGCGCGCGGGGCGCCACTTCAAGGCGCCCGTCGTGGCCCTGGCGCCGGAGGCCGTGGCCGGCTGGGCGCAAGCGCATGGGCTGCCCGTGATCACGCCGCAGGCCCCGGTGGGCTGGACGGCGGAGGCGCTGGTGGGCCTCGGCCTGCCGCTGCATGTGGTGCGCCGGGACTGGGATGCGGCGTGCTGGCCCGCCGCCACCAAGGGCTACTTCGCGTTCAGAGAGCGGATCCCGGCATGGCTCCGGGAACTGGCACCTTCGCCGCCTTCGGGTTGACCCGCGCCGCCCTGTCCGCATCCGCGGCCCGCCACAGATACCAGGCGGCGACGGAGCGGTAGGGCGCCCAGGCCTCTCCGATCGCGGCGAGTTCCTTCGGCTTCGGCTGCGCCTCCAACCCCGCGGACACCTTCCAACCCTCCCGCACGCCGAAATCGTCGATCGGCAGCACGTCCCGCCGGCCGAGGGAGAAGATCAGGAACATCTCCACTGTCCAGCGGCCAACGCCGCGGATGGCGACCAGGCGCTCGATCAGCGCCTCATCCGGCAGGCGCCGCGCGACGGCGCTGGTCGGCACCAGGCCGCCCACGGCCTTCTCCGCGATGTCGCGGATGGCCGCGACCTTGTTGCCGGACAGGCCGCAGCCACGCATCGCCTCCACGGTCGTGGCCAGCACCAGCGGCGGCGGGGGGAAGTCGTGGCCGGGATACAGCGCGATGAAGCGGCCGAGAATCGCCTCCGCCGCGCGGCCATGCACCTGCTGGTGGGTGATGGCGCGGACCAGGGCTTCGTAAGGCTCGCGCGTGGCGGGTTGCAGCGTGCAGGGGCCGATGCGGCGGATCACCGCCTTCAGCACCGGGTCCCGCCGCAGATGGCGCAGCGCGGTGGGACCGGCGAAGGGGCGGGCTGCTGACGTCATCCCCGCTGGCATTCCCGCCGGCACCTCATCGGAACACCAGGTTCGGCAGTGCCAGCGCGATCCAGGGCACGTAGGTGATCAGCATCAGGCAGGCGAAGATGACGCCGATGAACACCGGCAGGTAGCGCATCATCTTGTCCACGCTGGTGCCGGCCACCTGTGCGGCGGCGAACAGGTTCACGCCGAAGGGCGGCGTGATCATGCCCATCGCCAGGTTCACCACCATGATCGTGCCGAAATGCACGCCATCGATGCCGAACCGGGCCGCGGCTTCCTGCAGCACCGGGGCCAGCACGATGATGCTGGCGCTGGTCTCCACGAACATGCCGATCACGAACAGGAACAGGTTCACGCCGAGCAGGTACAGCGCCGGGCTGTCGAAGGTGGCGACCAGCCAGCCCGCCGCCGCATCCGGCACGCCCTGCCGGTTCAGCAGCCAGGAGAAGACCGCGGCGCAGGCGATGATGAACAGGATCACCGCGCTGCTGATCACGGATTTGCGGAAGATCGGGTACAGGTCACGCCAGCCGATCTCGCGGTGCAGGAACATGCCGACCAGGATGGCATAGGCCACGGCGATGACGCTGGCCTCGGTCGGCGTGGTGATGCCGCCATAGATGCCGCCCAGCACCACCACCGGCATGAACAGCGCGAAGCCCGCCTGCCGCGTCGCGGTCAGCACGGACAGGCGGCCCTCGCCATCCTGCTTGCCCCAGCCCTTGAGGCGGCACCATATCAGCACCGTCGCCACCAGCGCGCCGGCGATCAGGATGCCCGGGACGACACCGGCGATGAACAGCTCCGGGATGCTGACCTGCGTGGTCACGCCATACAGGATCATCGGGATCGAGGGCGGGATCACCACGCCCAGCTCCGCCGCGGTGGCCTGCAGCGCCGCCGCGAAGGCCACCGGATAGCCCGCGCGCACCAGCGCCGGAATCATGATGGCGCCGACCGCGAAGGTGGTGGCGACGGAGCTGCCGCTGATGGCGGCGAAGATCATGCAGGTGACGACACAGGTGGCGGGCAGCCCGCCCTGGATGCCGCCGACGATGGACTGCGCAAAGGCGACCAGGCGGCGGGAGATGCCGCCGACATCCATCAGGTTTCCGGCCAGGATGAAGAAGGGAATCGCGGCGAGCGGAAACTTGTCCAGCGCCACGAACAACTGCTGCGCGGCGACGATCAGCGGGAAATTGGTGTAGCCGTGGATGCCGATGACGGCAGCGAGTCCGATGGCGACCGCAACCGGCACGCTGATGGCAAACAGCACCAGCATGACCGTTAGCATCATACCGCTCATGCCGCGTACTCCAGCTCGGTATCACGCCGGTCGAGGAAATGCGCCACCGCGCCGATCATGGCGAAGACCGCGCCGACGGGAATCGCGGCATAGCCCCAGGTCATCGAGACCTCGAGCCCCGCCATCTCCTGGAACTGCACACGCTGCGCCATGGTCCAGCCGAACCAGAACATGACGCCCATGAGCGAGAGCGAGCAGGCCAGCGCCGCCGCTTCCACCGAACGCCGCACCGCGCCCGAGGTCAGCCGCTGCGCCACGTCGATGGAGACCAGCGCACCGCTGCGCAGCGCCAGCGCAACGCCGAGATAGGCCATCCAGATCAACGCGGTGCGCACCAGCGCCTCCGACCAGATGGAGGGCGTGTTGGTCGCGAAGCGCGCGAAGACCTGCCACAGCCCCGCCGCCACCGCGATGGCCAGCGCCAGGCAGGCGAGCGTGGCGGCGATGCCGGTTGCGATGCGGTCCAGCCGCAATACCGCCGTCCGTATCGTCCCCCTGATGCCGCCACCGGAGCCCGCCCACAGCGCCAGCAGCACCACGGCGAGCGTTGCCGCCCCCGTGACCTGCAATGGCACCACGTTCATCATGTTCATCGCGTTGCTTCCGGCTGCGGGAAGGGCAGGGTGGGACGCCGGTCAGGCCGGCGGGGGGTTCAGTTCGCGCGCCACTCGCGGATGCGGCGCAGCGTGGCGGAATCCAGCGTCCGCTCCCATTCCGCGAAGGCCGGGGCCAGCGCCGTCTGGAAGGCCGCGGTGTCCACTTCCGTGATCACCGTCATGCCGCGGCGGCGCAGTTCGGCCACGCCGGCTTCCTCATCCGCGGTGACGCGGTTGCGGTTGGCGGTCTGCGCCTCACGCGCTGCCTGCTGGAACAGGGCGCGATCGGCCTGGTTGAAGCGCGCAACCATCGCCGGGTTGCAGATCATCACCTGCGGCGAGTAGACGTGGCGCGTCATCGTCATGTAGCGCTGCACCTGGTTGATGTTGTTCGCCACGATGACCGAGATCGGGTTCTCCTGGCCATCGACCGTGCCCTGCTGCAGGGCGGGGATGAGCTCGGAGAAGGCCATCGGCGTCGGCAGCGCGCCGAGCGTGGTGAAGGCCCGCATATGCACCTGGTTCTCCATGGTGCGGATCTTCAGGCCGCGCAGATCGGCGGGCGTGTTCACCTCGCGCCGCGAATTGGTCAGGTTGCGGAAGCCGTTCTCGATCCAGACCACGCCGACCAGGCCGCGCGCGTTGAAGCGGTTCAGCACCTGCTGGCCGATCTCGGAATCCAGCACGCCGCGCGCATGCGTCGCATCGCGGAACAGGAAGGGCACGTCGAAGATCCGGACCTCCGGCACGAAATTGCCGACCGGGCCGGTGGAGGTGAAGGTGCAGTCGATGGTGCCGATCTGCACGCTCTCGACCATTTCGCGCTCATTGTCATTGCGCTGCGTGGTCACGCTGTAGCGCCCGCCGGTCAGCCGCTCCAGCGCCGTCTTGAAGGTGTGGGCGCCGGCACCGGTGTGGCTGTCCAGCGGCAGTGCGTGCTGCACGGTCAGCTGGGTCTGCGCGTGGACCGGCGAAAGGGCGAATGGCAGCAGAAGCGCGGCGGCGAGGGCCACGCGGCGGGTTGTTGTCATGGACGGCCTTTCCCTGTGATGAGCCCCGTTGGATCGGCGCTCCATGCGCAAAGCGTATAGATGCATTGCGGTGTGGGCATCAATCCCGCCCCCTCCCGGCCCAACCCCCCGCCTAACCCCCTGGCTCACCCCTGGGCCGGGTGGGGGGCGCGGGTCTGGCCCGCGCCCCGCATCAGGCGCCTTGCCTGGCCTGGATCAGTTCGCGCGCCACTCCCGGATGCGGCGCAGCAGCGCGCCGTCCAGCGTGCGCTCATACTCCGTGAAGGCGGCGGCGAGCGCGGTCTGGAAGGCGCCCGCATCCACCTGCGTCACCACCGTCATGCCACGGCGGCGCAGTTCCTCGACGCCCGACTGTTCATCCGAGGTGACGCGCGCGCGGTTGGCGGCGGCGCCGGCCTTGGCGGCTTCCATGAAGGCGGCGCGGTCGGCGGCCGACATGCGCGCCAGCATCGCCGGGTTGCAGATCAGGATGGCCGGCGAATAGACATGGCCGGTCAGCGTCAGGAAGCGCTGCACCTGGTTCAGGTTGTTCGCCACGATCACGGGAATCGGGTTTTCCTGGCCATCGACCGTGCCTTGCTGCAGGGCGGGAACCAGCTCGCTGAAGGCCATCGGCGTCGGCAGCGCGCCGAGCGTCGAGAAGGCGCGCATATGCACCTGGTTCTCCATGGTGCGGACCTTCAGGCCGCGCACATCGGCGGGCGTGTTCACCTCGCGCCGCGAATTGGTCAGGTGGCGGAAGCCGTTCTCCATCCAGACCACACCGGTCAGGCCGCGGGCGGAGAAGCGGCCGAGCATGGTCTGGCCGATCTCGCTGTCCAGCACGCCGCGGGCATGGGCGGTGTCACGGAACAGGAAGGGCACGTCGAGGTTGCGGGTCTCCGCCACGAAATTGCCGACCGGGCCGGTGGAGGTGATGACGCATTCGATGGTGCCGATCTGCACGCTCTCGATCGCCTCGCGCTCATTGTCGTTGCGCTGGATCACCACATTGTAGCGGCCGGCGCTGGCCCGCTCGAAGGATTCCTTCAGCGCGGTGGCGCCGGCGCCGTAATGGCTGTTCAGCGGCAGCGGGTGCTGGATGGTGATCTGGGTCTGCGCGAAGGCGGGCGCGGACAGCGGAAGCGCGAGCGCGGCGGCAAGGGCCAGCCGGCGGGACATGGTGATCAAAGGCGTCTCTCCCCAGGGATCGGGGCGCCCTTGGCGGCGCCCCTTGGTGGTGCTGGGTATAAGTGAAGCCCCGCTCCGGCTTCAAGCGCCGGCCTTCAGCCGTGCCGGATGGCGATGGTCTTCAACGCACCGAAGCCGTGCAGCGCCGCGAAGCCCTTCTCTCGCCCATGGCCGCTGCGCTTCATCCCGCCGAAGGGCAGTTCCACCCCACCGCCGGCGCCGTAGTTGTTGACGAAGACCTGGCCCGCGCGGATGTGGCGTGCCAGCCGCACGCCACGGCCGAGGTCGCGCGTCCAGACACCCGCCACCAGGCCATAGGCGGTGCCGTTCGCCAGCCGCAGCGCGGCTTCCTCATCCGTGAAGCGGGTCGCGACCAGGACGGGGCCGAAGATTTCCTCCTGCGCCAGGGTATGCGCCGCATCGACATCGTCGAGCAGCACCGGCCTCACATAGTAGCCGCCCTCCGGTGCATTGCTGGCGAGGCGACCGCTTGCCGCGTGGCGCAACCCGTCGCGCCGGGCGATGTCGAGGAACCCCTCCACCCGCCGCTTCTGGGCCAGTGTCACCAGCGGGCCGAGGTCGAGGTCACGCTCCGCCGGCCCGGCTTCCAGCGCGGCGAAGCGATCCGCCAGCGCGGCCAGCAGCCGGTCATGCACCGCATCCTGCACCAGCAGGCGGGACCCGGCGGAACAGGTCTGGCCGGCATTCTGGATGATGGCACCCATCACCGCCGGCACCACCTGGTCCAGGTCCGCGTCGGCGAAGACGATCTGCGGGCTTTTCCCGCCCAGCTCCAGCGTCACCGGAATCGTGCGCTCCGCCGCCGCGCGCTGGATCAGCGTGCCGACCTCCGGGCTGCCGGTGAACGAGATGTGGGCGACCAGCGGATGCGCCGTCAGTGCCGCGCCGGCTTCCTCCCCCAGGCCGGTGACGACATTCACCGCGCCTTCGGGGAAGCCCGCCTCCGCCGCCAGTTCCGCGATGGCGAGCGTGGTCAGCGACGCCTCCTCCGCCGGCTTCACCACGGCCGCATTGCCCATGGCCAGCGCCCCGCCCAGCGACCGGCCGAGGATCTGCATCGGGTAGTTCCACGGGATGATGTGCGCGGTGACGCCATGCGGCTCCCACACCGTCATCGCCAGTATGCCCTCGGCGGAGGGGATGGTCTCGCCATGCACCTTGTCCGCGGCGCCACCGTAGAACTCGAAGTAGCGCGCGCAGGCGGCGGCGTCCTGCCGCGCCTGGCGGATCGGCTTGCCGACATCGAGGGACTCGAGCGCCGCCAGCCGTTCCGCATCGCGCTGCACCAGGGCGGCGAGCTTCAGCAGCAGCCGGCCGCGCTCGGCGGCGGGCATGCGGCCCCAGGGGCCGGCCAGCGCCGCATCCGCCGCGCGGCAGGCCTCATCCACCTCCCGCGCCGTGCCGCGGACGATCTGGCCGATCTCGGTGCCGTCGGAGGGGTTGAGGACGGGCAGGACAGCGTCGGAGGCCACGGCGCGGCCGCCGATGAAATGCGTGTGCAGGGTCATGCGCGGCGAGGTAGCGGCCCGGCGCAGGGGCTTCAAGCCAGCAGCGCCACCATCGCCCAGCCCACCACCAGCACGCCAATCAGCGAGGGCGCCAGCAGCCGCCAGACCTGCGCCGGCCGCGCGCCTTCGCCCGCCAGCCCGCAGATCATCGCGCAGACGGCAAAGGACATGCCCGCCCCCGCCGCGCCGGAGAAGTTGTGCAACGCCGGGGCCAGCAGCGGCGCCAGCCCGGACGCCTGGCCGAGCGCGGCCTGCACCGGCATCAGCGCGGCGTTGGAGCCGACATTGCTGCCGGTGACGATGCCGGAGGCGAGCCCCAGCACCGGCACGGCATAGGGCGCCGCCGGACCCAGCCCCTCCGCCGCCGCGGTGGCGAGGGCGCCGGCAATGCCCGCGCCGGCCATCCAGCGCGCCAGCACCACATACAGCAGCATCGCCTGCGCCGGCCGCAGCGCCCGCAGCAGCGCCGCCCGGGCGCGCGTCCATGGTTCGGCCCGGCGCAGCAGCAACGCACCCGCGACCAGCCACAGCACCACCGAGACATGGGTGATGGGAAAGCCCGGCAGATCGGCATAGGGCGTCCAGGCCGGCGCGCCCGACCAGGACCGCGCCAGCAGCAGCGCGCCGGTCAGCAGCAGATAGGGCGCCAGCGACCTCGCGGCCCGGCGCCAGCCCGCCGCGCCCTGCGGCGGGTCCAGCCGATACAGCGCAAACAGCAGCGGAATGCCGGTGGCGAGGATGCCCGCGATCTCGAAGGGAAACAGCGCGTGGGAGGCCAGGAGGATGCCGGAGACAGCCAGCAGAAAACCCATCTGCAGCGCCTTCTCCCGCCCCGGCACGGCAACACCGGCGGCGGCACACAGCCGCCACAGCACCGGCCCCATCAGCAGCAGCCATGCGGCATTCGGCCAGGCGGTCAGCGCCGCCACGTCCTGCGCCGGCAGCCCGGTCAGCGCCGCCCCCAGCGAGGTGCCCGGCCCGAGCCCGCCCCAGGGCACCAGGGTCAGCGACAGCAGCGCCATCGCCGCTGGCGGCGCCCCGCGCAGCCCCATGCCGCGCAGCGCGGAAAGTGCGAACACCGCGCCCACGGCGAAGCCGGTGACGCTTTCCATGAAGCCGCCCATCAGCAGGCAGGCGACGAAGATGCGGCGCGGCTCCGGTGGCGCATCGGTCGGCGCGGCGCCCTGGCCGGAGACGGCGGCGTGAAACAGCAACCCGCCGATGACCACGGCAATCGGCTTGGAGGCCAGGAAGGCGCCGCGCAGCGTTTCCTCCACCAGGAAGGGCAGGGTGGGCGCGTCCAGCGTGGCGATCACGGCGGGCAGCGCTGCGACCAGCGCCGCCAGCACCGCCGGCACCGGCCCGGCGCGGCCGGACAGCAGCAGCGCCACCAGCAGCAGCAGCGGCGCGGCCTGCAAGGCGAGCATCATGCGCGCCACCTTGCCGGGGCCGCCCGGTCGGGCCAATCCTGCACGCCATGCCGCTTCTCTATGCCGCCTATGGCAGCAATCTCGACCACGCCCGCATGCGCGAACGCTGCCAGGGCGCCGAGCCGGTCGGCACCGCGCTGCTGCCCGGCTGGCGCCTGGTGCTGCGGCGCTATGCCGATATCGAGCCGGATGCGGCGAGCCTTCTGCCGATCGGCCTGTGGCGCATCCGGCCCAGGCATCTCCGCAGCCTCGACAAGTTCGAGGGTACGGCGCTCGGCATCTACGAACGCCTGAAGGTGGCGTTGCCGGAAGGTGGCGAGGCCTGGATCTATGCCGGGCGGCGGCTGCGCGCCGGGCCGCCGGAGGGCTGGTATGTGGGGCATCTGCGCCTCGGCTACCGGGAGTTCGGGCTGGAGCCGGGGCCGCTGGATGCGGCGCTGTCGGCCTGCGGCTTCATCGGCTGAATCGGCAGCGCCGCCTCGGCATTGGCGGCCAACGGTGCGGCCCGGCGCCGCGCCACCTGCGCCTCCCGCCGCGTGATGTACAGCGCGGAGCCGACGATCAGCGCGGCACCGAAGCCGAGCCAGGCATCCGGCACCTCATTGAACAGCAGCACGCCGGTCGCCGCGGCGAAGACCAGGCGGACATAGGAGATCGGCGCCACCACGCTGGCATCCACCATGCGCAACGCATTGATCCAGAGATGCATGGCGAACGGCCCGCACACGGCGCAAAGCAGCAGCAGGCCAAGATTGCCCCAGCCCGGCCAAGCCAGCCCCGGCAGCGCCACCGGCAGCGCGACGGAAACCGCCACCACGCCGATCCAGAACATGATGGTGCCGGTGCGCTCCGTCCGCGCCAGGGTCTTGGTGGTCAGCACGATCACGGCGCCCATCAGCGCCGAGGCCAGCGCGGCGGCCAGCGGCCAGTCCAGCGCCACCGCCCCGGCCCCGCCGGGCCGCACGATGGCAATCACGCCCGCGAAGCCCACCAGCGTCGCGCTCCAGCGCCGCCAGCGCACGCGCTCCCCCAGCACCGGCCCGGCGAGTGCGGTGACGAACAGCACGGAGGTGAAGGACAGCACGGTGGCGGTTGCCAGCGGCAGGCCGGAGAAGGCGAGGTAGTAGGTGTACCAGGATACGACGGAGAGCATGCCGCGGAAGATCTGCATCGGCAGCGCGCGGGTCCGCGGCAGGGTCGGGTCGCGGAGCAGCGCGGGCAGGGTCCAGCCCAACTGCCCAAGCGCGCGGGCCAGCACCAGGGTCGCGAGCGGCACACCCTCGATGGCCTTCACCACCGTGGTCTCGAGGTTGAAGATGAAGCCTGCGGCGACGGAAAGCAGCGCCGCTTTGGTAAAGGGGCTCACCGGCGGCGCGCCTCGGCCACGGTGATGACCAGTGCGCCGGACAGGATGATGGCCGCACCAATCCAGCCGAACAGGTCCGGCACCTCGTTGAACAGGATCCATCCGGCCGCCGTCACCACCACCAGGCGCAGATACTGGAAGGGCGCGATGGCGCTGGCCTCCCCATGGCGCAGCGCCTCCGTCACCAGGAAGATGATGCCGGGCATCACGGTGGCCACCACCAGCAGCAGGCCCAGTTCGAACAACCCGATCGGCACCCAGGCCAGCACCGCCAGCGGCAGCACGCCGAGGCTGGTGAAGACGCCGACCCAGGCGAGCACCGTCAGCGTGCTGTCCGTGCGCGTCAGGCTGCGGGAGGAAAGCGTGATGCCGCACCAGGCCACGGCGGCGGCGATGGCGGCCGCAGCACCCAACGCATCCACCTCCGCCCCGGGCCGCAGCATCACGGCGACGCCAAGCAGCCCCGCGATGGTGCCGAACCAGCGCCAGCGATCCACCCTTTCACCCAGGATGGGGGCTGCGAGCAGCGTGGTGAACATGACATTGGTGAAGGACAGCACCGTGCCCGTCGCCATGTCGAGCCGGGTGAAGGAGTAGTAGTAAAGCCCCCAGCAGACGAGGGACGACATGCCGCGCAGCAGATGCATCGGCAGCCGCTTCGTGCGGAACACGGCCAGCCCGCTGGTGGCGATGCGCGGGGACACCCAAAGCAACTGGCCGAGCGCGCGGGCGAAAAGCTGCACCTCCACCGGGATGCCGCGCGCGGTCATCCAGCGAATCATCAGCACCTCCGCCGCGAACAGCACGGCGGCCGCCGACATCAAGGCCGCGCCCTTCAAATTGCCACTACGGTCGGGGTGCATTGACGCGGCGCTGGTCCTGTCTAGCCTGGGATGCAGGGTGGTCTGGCGGCACCGCGCCGCGCAAGGGCGCCGGGCGCATGGCCGTCATCGGCAGGAAGGGAGACAGGCTTGGCAGGCAGGGATGGGGCGCGGGAAGCGGTGGATCATGGTCCGATCCTGATCTGGGGCGCGGGCGCCATCGGCGGCACCATCGGCGCGCATCTGGTGCGCGCGCGGCATGCTGTGGTGTTCTGCGATGTCGTGGCCGACCATGTCGCCGCCATCGGCGACCCGATGCGCGGCCTGACGATCGAGGGCCCGGTCTCCCGCCCGCGCATCAGCGCGCCGGCGGTGCTGCCCGGCCAGGTGAAGGGCACCTTCCGCCGCATCTTCCTGGCGGTGAAGACGCATGACACGGAAGCCGCCTGCCGCCAGTTGCTGCCGCATCTGGCCGAGGATGGCTATGTGCTGTCCTTGCAGAACGGGCTGTGCGAGCGGGTGATCGCGGAGGTCTGTGGCGCGCATCGCACGCTCGGCGCCTTCGTCAATTTCGGCGCCGACTGGATCGAGCCGGGCCGCATCCTGTACGGCAATCGCGGTGCGGTGGTGGTTGGCGAGCTGGACGGTGCGACCACGCCGCGCCTGGCCGCGCTGCACAAGCTGCTGGCCGAGACCTTCGAACCCGATGCGGTGCTGACACCCAATATCTGGGGCTATCTGTGGGGCAAGCTGGCCTATTCCAGCCTGCTCTACGCGCAGGGCCTGGCGGAGAAGGGCATCGCCGACACGCTGGCGCGCACCGAATTGCTGCCGCTGGTCCGCGCTTTGTGCGGGGAGGTGATCGCGGTGGCCCGCGCCGAAGGCGTGACACCGCTGGGCTTCAACGGCTTCGACCCGGACGCCTTCGGGCCGGGCGCGACGGAGGATGCGGCGCGCGCCTCCATGGCCGCGATGGAGGCCTTCAACCGTCCCAATGCCAAAACCCATTCCGGCGTCTGGCGCGATTTGTGGGTGCGCCACCGCGCCACCCCCGCCGATGCCCAGATCGGCGCGGTGCCGCCAATTGGCCGCGCGCATGGCCTGGCCTGCCCGACGCTGGAGCGCCTGATCGCCATGATCCACGAATGCGAGCGCGGCGAGCGCCCGATGGCGGACGCAAATCTCACGGAGCTGATGGCATGAACATTCGATATGACGGCGTCGTGGTCGCAGTGACCGGGGCCGGCCACGGCTATGGCCGCGCCATCGCCCGCGAATTCGCCCGTGTTGGCGCCAAGGTCTTCGCCTGCGACCTCTCGGCCGAGGAGCTGAAGGAAACGGCGGAGAGCGAGGGCAGCATCACCACCGCCGCCTTCGACCTGACGGCTAAGGGCGCCGCTGCCGGCTGGATCCGCGACATCGAGCAGGCCACCGGCCAGGCTGTCGGCGTGCTGGTCTGTAATGCGGGCGGCGTGCGCGGCCAGGTGATGCGCCCGATCGAGGAGGTGCCGGAGGAGGACTGGCACGCGATCTTCGATATCAACACCCATGCCGCCTTCAACCTGTGCAAGGCCGTGGCGCCGGGCATGAAGAAGGCGAAGACCGGCCGCATCGTCACCATCAGCAGCGGCGCCGGGCTGAAGCCGAGCCTCACCGGCATCCAGGCCTATTGCAGTTCCAAACACGCGCTGGTCGGCCTGACGCGGCAGCTATCGCGCGAATTCGGCCCCTTCGGCATCACGGTGAATTCCGTCGCGCCGGGCTTCGCCCTGTCCAACGCCGCCTCGATCAAGCAATTCGAGAGCTATGGGGAGGAAGGCCAGAAGGCGATGCTCGGCCGCATCGCCATGCGCCGGCTCGGGGAGCCGGAGGATATGGCGCATGCCGTGATGTTCTTCGCCTCGCCCTTCGCGAGCTGGGTGACGGGGCAGATCCTGCAGGTGGATGGGGGCAGCTAGGCCCCCATCCGGCACTACTTCAGCGGCGGGCCGGAAGGCTTGCCATCCCAGCTCTGGACCATCCAGGTATAGGCGGTGGTCCAGGCCGGGTCGGTGTTCGGCGGCAGGCGACCGGCGCGGAGGTCGGCGATATCGACATCCGCAAGCTGGAGATGCGGCATCTCGTCGGGCTTCGAGACCAGGCCCTCATCGGCGCCCACGGCATGCAGCCTCTCCCACATCCGGGCCTGGCCCTCATCCGCGTCCCAGGACCAGCGGCCTTCCAGCGCCAGCACGAAATCGGCCGCCAGGCCGAACTGGTGCAGGCTCTCGAAGGCGCGGACCGGCGTCAGGATGCGCCCGGTGCGGCTGCGGCCGGAGGCGTAGAGGTGGTTCTGCCGCCAGGGGCCGCGCATGCCCTCATAGATGCCGAAGGGAATCCCCTCCGCGTTCAGCCGTGCCACGGTGCGCAGCGCCTTGTTGCGGAAGGCCGGGTGCAGCATCTTCGGCTCGCGGTTCACGCGGTCCACATTGCGCCAGGGGAAGGTTTCCGTGACGTGCTGCGGCGCCTTGGCGCCCGCCACCTGGCGGCGCAGCAGCCCGGCCGGGGCGAAGCCCTTCTGGCCGGAGGGCGCCTCCACCGGCAGCCAGCCTTCCGCGACCTCGCCCGCCAGCACCAGCACCTGGTCGATCGGCAGCGTGCGGATCGCCTTCTGGTCCGGGCCCGGGCCCTCGCGCAGCTCCGTCGTGGCCGTGACGCGATACAGGATGGGGTAGGTGGGTTCAGTCATGCGGGAACGACCTTGCGGGGAGGGGAGCAAAGGTAACGTGGGACCGGCGCCTTAGCCAGCCGGGCCGGCCAGGGCGTGCAGGTCAGGCCTTCGGGGTCCAGACCGCCGGCGGCTCGCTGCCGGTCTGGCTGGTGATGCGGGTGTAGTGTTCCGGCCGGCGATGCCGGGCGAAATTGAAGATGGTGCTGCGGCCGAGTTCACACATGCCGAGGTCGCAGTCGGCGATGATCACCTCATCATCCCAGCTTGTCGCCTGGGCCATGATCTCGCCCTGCGGGTTGACGATGATGGAATGGCCGAACAGCTCATGCCCATCCTCGCTGCCCGCCTTGGCGACACCGACACCGAAGCAGGCATTCTGGTAGCAGCCCGCCTGGATGGACAGATGGCTGTGGGCGACGCGCAGATGATGCGCCTCGAAACCGCGGTTTTCCATGTTCAGGCTGGGCGTGTTGTAGCCGAGCATGACCAGCTCCACCTGCTGCAGCCCCAGCACGCGCCAGGCTTCCGGCCAGCGGCGGTCGTTGCAGATGATCATGCCGATATTCACCGGCCCGGCGCTGCCGATGGGCGCACGGACCACGGGGAAGCCGAGGTCGCCCGGCTCGAAATAGCGCTTCTCCAGGTGCTGGACCTTCCGCACCGGGTCGAATTCCGCATGGCCGGGCAGGTGGACCTTGCGGTATTTCAGCACGATCTCGCCGGTGGGGTGCACGAAGACGGCGGTATTGAAGCGATGGCCGTCAGGCGTCCTTTCCGCATAGCCCAGATGGAAGGCAACGCCGAGGCGCCGCGCCGCATCGAATAGCGGTGCCGTCTCGTTGGAGGGCAGGGCGTGCTCGTACCAATGGTCCGCCTCGGCCAGGTTCTCATGGTACCAGCGGGGGAAGAAGGTGGTCAGGGCCAGTTCGGGGTAGACCACCACCTCCGCGCCCCGGCGCGCCGCGGTTTCCATCAGGCGGATCATGCGGTCCACCGCCACGTCACGGCCCTCGGCCTTCTGGATCGGACCCATCTGGGCGGCGGCGACGACAAGGCGGCGGGTCATGGGGCAGTCTCTCCCGAACGATGCTCCGCAGATGCCAGAGGCCGCGCGCCCTGGCCAGCCCCGCGCATGTTCAGGCGGGCGGCTCGGCCCCCACCTGCTCGACGATCCGCCCATACCATTGCGGCCGGCGATGCGCCGCGAAGTTGAACATCTTCTCCTTGCCCTGCCGGCAGGCGTCGAGGTCGATCTCCGCCACGATCACCTCATCCGCCGTGGTCCTGGCCTGCGCCACCACCACCCCGTTCGGGTCCACGATGCAGGACCCGCCGATCAGCCCGGCGCCATCCTCCACGCCCGCCTTCGCCACCGCGATCGCCCAGGTGGCGTTCATGTAGGCGTTGGACTGCGCGGCCAGGATGGAGTGGAAGGTGCGCAGCGCCTCGCTCTCGCCCTCGCCGCCGTTGGGGTCATAGGCGGCGGAGTTGTAGCCGACCATCACCAGCTCCACCCCCTGCAGCCCGAGGCAGCGCCAGCCCTCCGGCCAGCGGCGGTCGTTGCAGACCAGCATGCCGAGCACCGGGCGGCCCCAGGCTTCCGGGCCGCGCGCCACGGGGAAGCCCATGTCGCCATACTCGAAATACATCTTCTCGAGCTGCTGGTACTTCTGGCCGTCCTTCACATGGTCGCTGCCGGGCAGGTGGATCTTGCGGTATTTGAACAGGATCTGCCCATCCGGCCCGACGGTGATGGCGGAATTGAAGCGGTGGCCATCCGGCGTCAGCTCGGCATAGCCGATGTAGAAGCCCACCCCCAATTCACGCGCGCGGTCGAACAGGGGCTGCACCTGCGGGTTCGGCATCGCGGCCTCGAAGCTGCCGATCAGCTCCGGCGCGTCGCGATCCATCGGCCAGCGCGGGAAGAATGTGGTGAAGGCGAGTTCCGGGAACACCACCAGCTTCGCGCCCTTGGCCGCCGCCTTTTCCAGCAGCGCCACCAGCCGGGCGAGCGTCTGGGCGCGGCTGTCGGCGCGCTGGGTGGGGCCCATCTGGGCGCCGGCGAGGGTGAGGATGCGGCTCATTTGAACAGGTTCCTGATGTCCTGCCGGGTGCCGCCGAAGCCGCGCCACAGCACGATGAAGCCAATGATGAAGCCGAAGCCCGCTGCGAATCCCGGCACGCCGGACCGGGCGCCTGCCAGCTGCGCCAGCACCACGCCGACGATGCCGGTGGCGATGCCGGTGGCGATCGCCATCAGCAGATGGCTGCGCCCGGGGCCGACCCGTGGCGGCGGGGCCGGCAGCGTGGCGCGGGAGGGGCGGGGCGGGCGCTTGATCCAGCGCTGCCCGGGCGGGCGGTTGTCGGTCATGCCGGGTCTTGTCTTGCGGTGCGGTTCAGCCTCGCCCTGTAGCCCGATGGCGGGGCGGGGACCATGCCTGGCGCTGCCTCATGCATCCAGCTCAGGCCGGATCGCCTCGACGATCGGGCTGTAGCGGGCGGCCTCCGCGGCGATGAAGGCGGCCGCCGATTCGGGCGTGCCGGGGGTGGCGGGCTCGATCCCGGCGGTGTTCAGGCTGGCGCGGAAGGTGGCATCCGCCAGCGTGGCGTTGGTGGCGGCGGATAGCCGCGCCAGCACCGGCGCGGGCAGGCCGGGCGGGGCGAAGACCGCGTGCCAGAGCACCGCGGTGAAGCCGGGCCGGCCGAGCGCCTCAGCCGCGGTCGGCACCTCCGGCGCCTGCGGCGCGCGGACGGAGGACGCCACTGCCAGCATCCGCGCGCGGCCGCCCTGGTGCAGCGGCAGCCCGGCGCCCAGCGTGTTCACCGCCAGCGCCAGCGTGCCCGCGATCAGGTCGTTCATCGCCGGCGCGGCGCCGCGATAGGGGATGTGGCTCAGCGGTACATCGCCCGATTCGCGCTTCAGGATCTCGGTCGCCAGGTGCATCAGCGTGCCGGTGCCGGGGGAGCCATAGGCCAGCGGCGGGTTGGCGCTGCGCGCCGCCGCCAGGAATTCTGCCAGCGTGCCGGGGCGGGAGGGATGCGCCAGCCAGCACAGCGGCCCGCCGCCCAGCGTGGCGACCGCCTGGAAATCCTTCGCCGCGTCATATTGCGGCTGCCGCGTCACCAGATTGTACAGCGCATGGGTGGAGGCCGTGCCGAACAGCAGCGTGTGGCCATCCGGCCGCGCCCGCGCGACCTCCATCGCGCCGATCGCGCCCCCTGCGCCACCGCGATTCTCCGTCACCACCGTCTGGCCCAGTTCGCGCGTCATCCGCTCCGCATAGAAGCGGGCATAGACATCGGTGGGGCCGCCGGCGGGAAAGGGGATGACGAGGCGGATCGGGCGGGACGGAAAATCCTGCGCCAGCGCCGGGGCGGCGAGCATCGCGCCGCCGCCGGCCAGCAGGCCACGTCGCGAAATTCTATAATCCGGCATCGCGCCAATTCTCCACGGGGGTTTCGGGGTGGGGCAGCAGGCCCGCGGCGCGGACGCCGGCGATCGCCGCGTATTCGTCCTTGTCCGAGGCATCGCCGGAGACACCGACGGCACCGATCACGGCGCCATCCTCCCGGCAGATCAGCACGCCGCCGGGCACCGGAATGAAGCGCCCGTCGCTGGCGGCCGCGATGGCCGACTGGAAGGCCGGGCGATCCTTCAGCCGGTCACGGATGATCCGGCTGCCGATGCCCATGCCGAGCGCCCCATGCGCCTTGCCGCGCGCGATCTCGGCGCGGAGGATGCCGGAGCCATCCTCCCGCTTCTGCACCACCACATGGCCGCCCGCATCCAGCACCACCACGGTCAGCGGCAGCAGGGCCGCCTGCCTGCCGGCGGCGAGCGTCGCATCGGCGATGTGTTCCGCCACGGCAAGGCGGAGGTCCACCGCCAGGTGCTTGATGGTGTAGCCATGCGGCCCGCTCATGGCATGGGCCTCATGCGTCGAGCGCGCTGCGCTTGTGCTGGCGCGGCACGAAGCGGCCTGTGCCGGGGCGGGCCTTCACCTCCGCGCCGTTCCAGATCTCGGCGCCGCGCAGCAGCGTGGCGGCGACGCGCGCCTTCATGGCGCGGCCGTGATAGGCGGACCAGCGGAAATCCTCGCGGTCCTGGATGATGCGCTCGTCGAAGACGAAATCGCCGGTCTCCAGCACGCAGAAATCGGCATCGGCGCCGATCCGGATGCCGCCCTTCTTCGGGTCCAGCCCATGGTAGCGGGCCGGCTCCTCGGAGCACATGCGCGCCATGACGCTGGGCGGCAGGCCGCGTTCGGCCAGCAGCGTGTACATCAGCGGCGCGAAGCTCTGCAGGCCGGTGAGGCCGGCGCCAACGGGGAAGATGTCGCCGTTGTATTCCTTCTTCGCCCGCGGCCAGGGCGCGTGGTCCGTCGAGACATAGGCCATGATTCCGGCCGCCATCGCGCCCCACATGCGCTCCACCTCCGCCGCCGTGCGGAAGGGGGGGTTGCACTTGCCGTAGCCCTGCAGCCGGACGACATCCTCCTCCGTCATGCAGAGATACTGGATGCAGGCCTCGCCGGAGGTCTTGGCGCCCATGCCGCGATAGATCTGCGCCAGCTCGAAGCCGCGCGCGATGGAGGAATGGGCGATGTGCACATGCGCGCCGGTCTCCAGCGCCATCTCGAAGATCTCGAGATCCGCCATGCTTTCGGTCAGCGGCGGCCGGGTGCGGCAATGCCAGATGGGGGAGGTGTTGCCGGCGGCCTTGGCGGCCTCCGTCAGCTTCACCACCAGTTCCTGGTCCTCATTGTGCACGGCGACCATCAGCCCGGTCTTCGCCATTTCGGTGAAGCCCGCCAGCATGGTCGGGTGATCGAGGCGCGGGAAACGATGCGCGTCGTATTCATAGGTCGAGACCTTGAAGGCGGAGGCACCGGCTTCCGCCATCGCCGCCACATCCTCCGCCCCACCGGTCTTCCTGATGGTGGCGTAGAGCGCCATGTCCACATGGGCCAGGCGGTTCACCCACTCCACCTTCTCGGCGAAGATCTTGGCGGATGTCACCGGGTTCGGCACGTCATAGGGCATGTCGCACACTGTGGTGACGCCGCCTGCGGCCGCCGTCATCGTCGCATTCTCGATCCCCGGCCAGCCGGTGGAGGAGGAGGTGTGCATGTGGCCATCGACCAGGCCGGGCAGGATCAGCCTGCCACGATGGTCGGCCTCGGCCTTGGCCGGTGGCGGCAGGCCCTCGCCGATCGCGGCGATGGTTTCGCCTCGGATGGCGACGTAGCCATCCTCCAGCACGCGGTCTGACAGCACGACACGACCGCGCAGGACAAGGTCGAAGGGCTGGGCGGCGTCGGACATGCGGGGGCCTCTCACGGTTGATCGCCGCGGAGGCTAGGCCGGGTTGCGCGCCACGCCAATCCGGGGGTGCGCCCACCGTCCCCGGCCCGTCTCCGTGCGGGCCGGGGGAGGCGCCGGCTCAGGCCGCGAGCGCGGGGTAGTCCGTGTAGCCCTTGGCGTCGCCGCCGTAGAAGCTGGCCTGGTCCGGCGGGTTCAGCGGCGCGTCCTGCTTCAGGCGCTCCACCAGGTCCGGATTGGCGATGTAGCTGGACCCGAAGGCGATCAGGTCCGCGCGCCCGCTGGCGATATCCGCCTGCGCGCGGGCCTTGTCGTAGCCGGCGTTCAGGATGATCGGGCCGCCGAAATGCTTCCGCGCCAGGCCGATCACGTCGAAGGCGGGCTTTGCATCCAGGAAATGCACATAGGCCAGCCCCTTGCCGGAGATGCCCTGGATCACCGGGGTGTAGGTGCCCTCCACATCCGGATCATCGATGTCGTTGAACGGATTGCCCGGGCTGAGGCGGACGCCGACCCGGTCCGGCCCGATCGCCTTGGCGGCGGCATCGGTGATGGCGATCAGGAAGCGCGCGCGGTTCTCCGCCGAGCCACCCCAGCGATCCGTCCGCTTATTGGCGTTGGGCGCCAGGAACTGGCCGGGCAGGTAGCCATTGGCGCCGTGGATCTCGATGCCATCCAGGCCCGCCGCCACCGCATTGCGCGCGGCCTGGGCAAAGGCCTCGATCAGCGATTCGATCTCCGCTTCCTCCAGCGCGCGCGGCAGGGCCAGCGGCTTCATGCCGGAGGGGGTGTACATCTGGCCATTCGCCGCGATGGCCGAAGGGGCCACCGGCGCCTCGCCATCCTGGTTCTCCGTCAGGGCGATGCGGCCGACATGCATGAGCTGGGCGAAGATGCGCCCGTCCTTGGCATGCACCGCATCCGCCACGCCGCGCCAACCCTCGACCTGGGCCGGGCTGTAGAGGCCGGGAATGTCGCTGTAGCCGCGGCCATTGGCGGCCGGCGTGGTGCCCTCGGTGATGATCAGGCCGGCGGAAGCGCGCTGCGCGTAGTATTCCGCCATCAGCGCATTCGGCAGGTTGCCCGGGGCGCGGCTGCGCGTCATCGGCGCCATGACGATGCGGTTGGGCAGGGTCAGCGCGCCCAGCTTCACGGGGCCGAACAGGTCGGGGGTCTCGGTCATTGCGATATCCTTGAAGGCCATGCGGCACGGGTGGCGCCGCGGTTGACCGTGAAGTGGCCCCGGCCACGTCCGCCCGCCAGCGCCCGGCGGCGATGGGCAACATTCAGCGTGGTGATGGCACCGCGGTGGATTCCGTCATCCGCGGATGACCGTGCGGATGGCGAAGCTGGACTGGATGCGGGCGACGCCCGGCATGCGGGACAGCGCCTCCTTGTGGATTCGCTCATAATCCGCCGCATCGCGCGCCTCGACGCGCAGCAGATAGTCCGCGATGCCAGTCATCAAATGGCATTGGCGGACCTCCGGGCAGCGCCGCACCGCATCCTCGAAGCGGCGCAGATGGTCATCCGTCTGCCGCTCCAGCGTGATCTGCACGATCACGGTGACAACCCCGGCGGGGGAGGGTTCGTCCACCAGCACGGTGTAGCCGCGGATCGTGCCGCGCTGTTCCAGCAGCCGCAGCCGGCGCAGGCAGGCGGAGGCGGAAAGCCCCACGGCGGCGGCCAGCGCGGCATTGGGCATGCGGCCATCGGCCCGCAGTGCGCGGATGATGGAACGGTCGATATCGTCCATGGGCAGATCCTGCGGAAACTCCGCAGAATATTGCGTAGATGCGGCATCGGAGAAAGATGATGCGACGATGTGGCATGAAATTCGCTGGATTCACCGTCTATCCTTGGCTGATCGCAAGGGATGACGATGATGCGCGTGGTCGTGCTCGGCAGCGGCGTGGTGGGTGTGGCCAGCGCCTGGTACCTGGCCCAGGCGGGGCATGAGGTGACGGTGCTGGACCGCCAGCCGGCCCCGGGCATGGAGACCAGCTTCGCCAATGCCGGCCAGGTCTCGCCCGGCTATTCCGCCCCCTGGGCGGGGCCGGGCATTCCGGTCAAGGCGCTGAAATGGCTGATGATGCATCACCGCCCGTTGGTGGTCTGGCCGCTGCTGGATACGCGGCTGTATGGCTGGATGGCTCGGCTGCTCGCGAATTGCACCGAGGACGCCTACAACCTGAACAAGTCGCGCATGGTGCGACTGGCCGAATATTCGCGGGATTGCCTGCGCGACCTTCGGGGCGCCACCGGCATCCAGTACGACCAGCGCACCCAGGGCACGCTGCAGCTGTTCCGCACCCAGAAGCAGCTCGATCTGGTGCCGAACGACACCACCGTGCTCGACCAGTTCCAGGTGCCGTATGAGGTGCTGGACGCCGCCGGCTGCGCCGCCGTGGAACCGGCACTGCGCTTCGTGCAAGGCAAGTATGTCGGCGGCCTGCGCCTGCCTGGTGATGAGACGGGCGATGCCTTCCTGTTCACCCAGCGCCTGGCCGCGCTGGCCGAGGTCGCAGGCGTGAAGTTCCGCCAGGGCATCACCATCCAGGCGATCGAGACGGAGGCAGGCCGCGTCACCGGCATCGCCACGGATCAGGGCCGCATCACCGCGGATCACTATGTGGTCGCGCTCGGTAGCTTCGCGCCGAAGCTGCTGCGGCCGCTCGGCCTGCATGTGCCGGTCTATCCGGTGAAGGGCTATTCGCTGACCCTGCCGGTGACGGACCCGGAGGGTGCGCCGGTCTCCACCGTGATGGATGAGACCTTCAAGATCGCCGTCACCCGGCTCGGCGACCGTATCCGGGTCGGCGGCACGGCGGAGATCGCCGGCTTCTCCGCCACGCTGCGCGGGCCACGCCGGCGTACGCTGGAACACACGGTGACCGACCTGTTCCCGCGCGGTGGCGATGTGGCGCAGGCCAGCTTCTGGACCGGGCTGCGGCCGATGACGCCGGATGGCACGCCGGTGGTGGGCGCCACACGCTTCCCGAACCTGTTCCTGAACACCGGCCATGGCACGCTGGGCTGGACCATGGCCTGCGGATCGGGCCGCGTGCTGGCCGATCTGATGAGCGGCAAGTCGCCGGATATCGACGCCAGCGACCTTGATCTTGCCCGCTACGCCGCCTGAGCGAGCCGCTTCTCCACGAACATCAGCCGGTCCTGGCCCCAGAAGATGTCGTCGCCGATCACATAGCTCGGCGCACCAAAGACGCCGCGGGCCAGCGCCGCCTGGCTGTCGGCCTGGCGCATCTCGGCCCAGCGCGGGTCCTCGGCCAGCGCCATGACGGCGGCGGCATCCAGCCCCGTTTCGGCGATCAGCTGGAACAGGGTCTCGCGGTCCGCCGGATTGGCCTCCTCCTCCCACAGCGCCTTCAGGATGCGGTGCGCGAGCCGCAGGGCAGGGCCGTCGCCCCGGGTTTCCCGCACGGCGATGACGCAGGCGGCGGAGAAGGCCTCGTCGCAGGGGAAGTGCTTCGGTTGCAGATGGATCGGGATGCCCAGAGCCTCCCGCCACCGCCGCAATTCCTGCATGCGGTAGGCCTGGCGCTGCGGGCTGCGCTTCGGCAAGGGCAGGCCGCCGGAGGCCGGGAAGACGGTGCCGCCAAAATCGCAGGGGATCGGGCGGATCGAAGCTCCGTGCTGGGCGGCCAGGGCCTCGATCCGCGCCGCGCCCAGATGCGTCCAGGGGCTGCCGAGGGACAGGTAGTAATCGATCTGCATGGGCCTCATCCTTTCGCGTCGCGCAGCGGAATCACGCGATCGAGCCGGCAGGACACCGCCTCGCCCATCGCGAAGGCACGGCTGGCCGCCGGCGTCACCACGAACAGCGTACCGGCCGCCGTCTCCACCTCATACTCCCGCGTCTGGCCGAGGAAGGCGGCGCGCTGGATGCGGCCGGGCAGGCCGGGTTCCCCTTCGGGCTGCGGCAGGATGGATTCCGGCCGCACGGCAATCTGCGCCGGGCCGGGTGGGTGCGCCCGCATGGTCACGTTCAACGTGATGCCGCCGAGCGCGATGCGGCCGGGCGCCAGGACCTCGCCGGCCAGTACATTCGCCTCGCCCATGAAATCCGCGATGAAGCCATCCGCCGGGTCGTCATACAATTCGTTCGGTGTGCCCATCTGCGCGATCTTGCCCGCGCGCATCACGCAGACCAGGTCGGAGACGGCCAGCGCCTCCTGCTGGTCATGCGTCACATAGACCACGGACAGGCCGAGCTTGCGCTGCAGGTCGCGAATATCCTCCCGCACCCGCCGCCGCAGCCTTGCATCGAGGTTCGACAGCGGCTCATCGAACAGCAGCACCTTGGGGCGCAGCACCAGGGCGCGCGCCACCGCCACGCGCTGCTGCTGGCCGCCCGAGAGTTCGGAAGGCAGGCGCTGGCCCAGCCCGTCCAGCCCCAGCGTCACCAGCATGGCATTCGCCTCGGCCTCGGCGGAGGCCTTGCGCGCGCCGTTCACCAGCAGGCCGTAGGAGACATTCTCCAGCACATTCATATGCGGGAACAGCGCATAGGATTGGAACACCATGGCGATGCGGCGTTCCGCGGCGGACAGGCCCGTGACGTCGCGGCCCTCGATCTCGATCCGCCCGCCGGTCGGCAGTTCCAGCCCCGCCACCAGCCGCAGCGTGGTGGTCTTGCCGCAGCCCGACGGGCCGAGCAGCGTCACCAGCGCGCCGCGCGGCAGGTCGAGCGACACCTCATCCACGGCACGCATCACACCGAAGGCCTTGGTCACCCGGTCGAAGCGAATGGCAATGTCCGACATGGCTTCAGGCTCCGGCGCGGATGGGTGTGGGGGCGCTGCCGCGGCCGAGGCGCGCGCGGCCGACCAGTTTCTCGATGCCCAGCACCATCACCAGCATGATGACGATCAGCACGGTGGAATAGGCGATGGCGAGCGCCATTTCGCCTGCCTCCACCCGGCCCACGATATAGACGGTGGCGAGGTTGTGCCGCGCCGAGACCAGGAAGATCACGGCCGAGACGGCCGTCATTGCCGTGACGAAGGAATAGGCCAGCGCGGCAATGATGGCTGGCCGCAGCAGCGGCAACACCACGCGCCGCAAGGTCTGGAAGGCGCCGCCGCCCATGGTGGCGGAAGCCTCGTCCAGCGATTTGTCGATCTGCGCCAGCGCCGCGATGCCGCCACGCACGCCGACCGGCAGATTGCGGAAGACGAAGCAGATGACCAGGATCAGCGCCGTGCCGGTGAGTTCCACCGGCGGCACGTTGAAGGCCATGATGTAGGACACGCCGACAACGGTGCCAGGGATGGCGAAGGACAGCATCGTCATGAATTCCAGCCCGCGCCGTCCGGGGAAGTTCTGCCGCGCGATCAGCCAGGCCAGCAGGATGCCGAGCCCCGCCGTCAGTGGTGCCGAAATGGCGGCGACCTGGATGGTGGTGAACAGGCTGTCCCAGGCGCTGCCGATGAAGGCCGGCGCGCCGTCGAACCAATCCACCTCGAAGCCTGTGCCAAGGTGCCGCCAGGTGAAGGACAGGTCGCCGCGGCCGATGTCGTGCACGAAGCCGCCGATCAGGATGATGCCATAGACGGCGGCGGTGAAGATCATCCAGGGCCAGGCGACCGCGGCGCAGGTGAATTTCAGCCCCTTCGGCATCGGCGCCGGCAGGCCGCTATCGCCCTTGCCGGTCACCGTGGTGTAGCGCCGCTTGCCGAGCCACAGCGCCTGCAGCGCGAAGGCGCCGAAGGTCAGCGCCAGCAGCAGCAAGGCCAGCGCCGCCGCGCGACCGGGATCATGCCGCGCGCCGGCGATGGCGAAGAAGATGCGCGTGGACAGCACGTCGAAATCGCCGCCGAGCACCAGCGGATTGCCGAAATCCGCCAGGCTTTCAACAAAGGCCAGCAGGAAGGCGGCGGCGAGTGCCGGCTTCAGCAGCGGCCAGGTGACGGTGCGAAACACCCGCATGCGCCGCGCGCCCATCGTGGAGGCGGCTTCCTCCAGGCTCGGCGAAATGGCGCGCAGCGCGCCGTCCAGCAGCAGGAAGGCGATCGGCGCCTGCGCCAGAACCTGCGCCAGCAGCACGCCCGGCAGGCCATAGATCCAGCGGCTGCGCGGAATGTCGAACCAGTCCCACATGAAGCCGGTGACGATGCCGGTGCGGCCGAACAGTACGATCAGCGCCAGCGAGACGACGAAGGGCGGCGTGATCAGCGGCAGGATGGTCATGGCGCGGAAGGCGCCGGCGCTGATCGGCCCGCGCGTGCCGCCGCGCACAGCGAGCAGCGCGAAGGCCAGGCCGAGGAAGGTCGAGATCACCGCCGTCAGCGTCGCCAGCAGCAGCGTGTTCCACACCACGCCGCAACCCTGGTGGGTGGACAGGCAGGCGAGGCTCCAGGCCTCCGGCGCCACCAGCCGCGCCCCGAAGGCGGCGGGCGCCAGCCTGCCATCCTCATACAGCGCGGCGGAGAGCATGTTGACCAGCGGCAGGAAGACGAACAGCAGCAGCAGGAAGCCGCAGCCGCAGACCAGGAAGGCGACGAAGGCATCCGCGCCGAACCGCCCGCGCGCCGCCTGGCCCGCCGCGAACATCCCCGTGCCGCCCGCCAGCACCAGCAACGCGCCCCAGCCGAGCGAGGGCTGCGCCGGCGGCGCGCCGAGCAGCGGTGCCAGCCACCCCCAGTTCAGCCCGTTCAGCCCGATGGCATAGCCCGCGGCGAACACCACCAGCACCAGCCCGGCGCCGATCCAGGCCAGGCTGGCCTGGGCACGGCCGCGCAGCAGGGCAGGCGCGGCCAGCGCCAGCAGCAGGGCCACCGGCCACAGCCACCAGCGGCTGCCATCCAGCAGCAGCGCTACCAGTGGCGCCGCCGTGCCGCCCGGCCAGGCTGATAGCTCGGACAAGCCATCCTGCAAGCCATGCCAGGGGGCGAGGAACAGCCCGAGCGTCGCGCAAAGCAGCGCGGCGCGGGCCAGGGTCAGGGCGCCCATGTCAGCTCATATCCGGGATGGTCAGATGCGAATCGGGCCGGGAAAATTCCCGGCCCGTGCCCAGTGGATCAGCGGGCGCCGGCGCGCACCTCACGCTCCCAGCGCGTGATCACGCGGGTGCGCTCCGCGGCCGAACCCCAGCGCGCGAAATCATAGTCGATCAGGCGGATATTCTCGAAGCGCGGCGCCTGCGGCGGGATCGGCGCGTTGCGGTTGGAGGGAAGCTGGAAGGAATTGGCGGTGCCGGCGATCGCCTGCGCCTCCGCGCTCAGCGCCCAGTCATAGAAGCGCTGCGCGTTTTCCATGTTGCGCGCACCGCGGATGATGGACATGGAGCCGATCTCGTAGCCCGTGCCCTCGCACGGTGCGACGATTTCCACCGGCGCGCCGGCGATCTTCTGCGTCACCGCATCATGCAGGAAGGTGATGCCGACCAGCGTCTCGCCGGTCGCCGCCGCACGCGCCGGCGCGGCGCCGGAGCGAGTGTACTGGTTCACATTGCGATGCATCGCCTTCAGAAAGTCGAAGGCCGGCTCCTCCCCCATCACCTGCAGCAGCGTCGCCAGCATGGTGTAGGCGGTGCCGCTGGTGTTGGGGTCCGCCACCTGGATCTCGCCGCGGAATTCCGGCTTGGCGAGGTCCGCCCAGCAGGTCGGCGCGGCGATGCGGCGGCGCGTCAGCTCCGTGGTGTTGTAGGAATAGCCCAGCGCTCCGGCATAGATGCCGATGGTGCGGAAGCGCGACTGCTCCGCCTGGCGCGTCGCCCAATCATGCAGTTCGGACATGCGGGGGGACCGGTATTCGGCGGTCAGGTTTTCCTCCGCCGCCTGCATGTGCGGGTCGCCGGTGCCGCCCCACCATACGTCGCCGCGCGGGTTGGCGGCCTCGGCGCGGATCTGCGTCATGGTCTCGCCGGAGGATTTGCGCGTCATGGCGACGCGCACGCCGGTGGCGCGCTCGAAGGCCTGCACCATCGGCCGGCACCATTCTTCCTGCACCGAGCAATAGACGGTCAGATTGCCGGGATTTGTCCCTTGGGCGCTGGCGGCGGCGGGCAGCAGGGCGGTGAGGGTGACAGCGAAGCCGGTCGCGAGAAGGCGGCGGGGGGTCGACATGGACGGGGAAGCCTCCGATGGGATGGCCGGCGTTATGGCGCCGGTCCAATAATCTGTTTGTGACACTCCAGTTAAGGCTGTGCCAAGTGCTTCCTCAAGCCTTCATCAGCGCGTCCAGGGCCGAGGCCAGCGCCGGCGCGCCGATTCCGATCGGGTTGCCCTCCGCGATCCAGTCGCCGCTGTCGAAGCCGTTGGTCCAGCAGCCGGCCTCCCGCGCGATGGCGATGGCGGCGCAGGCATCCCAGGAATTGATGTGTTTTTCGATATAGGCGTCGAGCCGCCCGACCGCCGTCTCCACCAGCCCCAACGTGCCGGACCCGCCCACCCGAAGCCCGGCGCCGGCCGCCATGGCGGCCTGGGCCAGGCTGTGGAATTCGGCCAGCGGCTTCCGGTTGGACCAGCCCACCTCGATGATCGCGCGGCGCATGTCGGTGGTGGTGGCGGGGCGGATCGGGGTGCCGTTCAGCGTGGCGCCGCAGCCTTCCGCGCCCACGAACACCTCGGCCGGCGCGTAGCGGGCGATGGCGCCGAGCACCGCGCGGCCGCCTTGCGCCATGCCGATGGAGACGCACCAACGGTCGCTGCCGCGGGAGAAGTTGGAGGTGCCGTCGATCGGATCGAGGATCCAGACCGGCCCGTCGCCCGCCACCGCGCCGCCCTGTTCCTCGCCGATGATCGCGTCATCGGGGAAGTGCCGGGCGAGCTTGGCGCGGATGAAGCTTTCGGTCGCGCCATCGGCCTCCGTCAGGAAATCCTGCGCGCCCTTGAAGGTGGTCTCGGCCATGCCGTTGGCGCGCATCTGGAAGGCCAGCGCGGCCGCCTCCTGCGCGATGGAGGCGGCGACCTCCATGCGGTGCTTCAGCTCATCCCGGGTCACGCATAGGCTCCCATCACATTCTGGTCGAAGTCGATCAAGGCGCCGGTCATCATTTCCGCCGCGTCGGACAGCAGGTAGGTGGCGAGCCCCGCCACATCCGCCGGGCGGATCAACCGGCCGAAGGGTTGTGCCGGTTCCGCCTGTTCGCGCCAATCGGGCGGGTTGCCATCCTTCGCCTGGATGGCGTGCTCGCCCGGCGTGTCGGCCCAGCCGAGGTTGATGCCATTCACCCGGATGCGGTGGGCGCGCAGGCCGAAGGCGGTGTTCTTCGTGAATGTCGCCAGCGCGCCCTTGGAGGCGGCGTAGCCGGTCAGGAAGGGCTGGCCGCCATGGCTCGACATGGTGATGACATTCACCACAGCCCCAGGCCGCTTTTCCGCCACCAGGCGCCGCGCGAAGGCCTGGGTCAGCAGGAAGGGCGCGCGGGCGTTCACGGCGAACAGCCGGTCCCACAGCGCCACATCCGTATCCAGGATGGTGCCGCGATCCGTCACGCCCGCCGCATTCACCAGCCCGTCGATCAGCCCGAGCGCCGATTCGGCCTGGGCGAGGATGCCGGCGGTGGCCGCCGCATCGGCCAGGTCGGCGGCGATGAAATGCGCGGCGGCCCCCAGGCCGCGCAGCCTTTCCACCACCTGCGCGCCACGCGCGGCATTGCGGCCGGTGATGCAGATGGCGGCGGCGCCGGCTTCGGCCGCGGCCATCGCCACGACCTCACCGATTCCCTGGGTGCCGCCCGTCACCAGGATGCGGCGGCCGGGCAGGGTGATGTTCAAAGCCGCACCACGAGGCCTTCGGCCATGGAACGCAGCGCGGCATCGGCCAGCACCAGCGCCTGCCGCCCATCCGCCGCGCCGACCGGCATGGCGGTACCGTTGGTCACCGCCTCGATGAAGGCGAGCATCTCGGCCCGGTAGGCCTGGGCGTAGCGCTCCAGGAAGAAGTGCAGCGGCTTCTCGGTGGAGACCGCCTGGGCGTCCGCCTGTTCCACCGTGCTGCCCACCCGGTTGCCGGCGATCAACCGGCCGAGGCTGCCATGCACCTCCACCCGCTGGTCGTAGCCATAGGAGGCCCGGCGGCTGTTGTTGATGGTGGCCATGCGGCCGGATGCGGTCTTCAGCACCACCATGGCCGAGTCGATATCGCCCGCCGCGCCGATCTCGGGGTCCACCAGGTTGGAGCCCGTGGCGAAGACCTCGGCCGGTTCCTCGCCCAGCATCCAGCGCGCCATGTCGAAATCATGGATCGTCATGTCCCGGAACAGCCCGCCCGAGACCTTGATATAGGCGACCGGCGGCGGGCCGGGGTCGCGGCTGGTGATCACCACCTGCTCCACCGCGCCGATCGCGCCAGCCCGGATGCGGCGGTGCAGTTCCGAAAAATCCGGGTCGAAGCGGCGGTTGAAGCCGACCAGCATGGGCACGCCGGCCTTGGCCACGGCAGCGAGGCAGGCATCGACGCGGGCCAGCGACAGGTCGATCGGCTTCTCGCAGAAAATCGCCTTGCCGGCCTGGGCGGCGGCGATGATGAGGTCCGCATGGGTGTCGGTGGAACTCGCGATGATCACCGCGCCCACCTGCGGGTCCGCCAGCGCGGCCTCGGTGGTGGAGACCTGGGCGCCGTGGCGTTCGGCCAGGGCCTGGGCGGCGGGGGCGTGCACATCCACCACGTGGCGCAGCGTGCCGCGGCCGCTGGCGGCCAGGCTGTGGGCATGGATGGCGCCGATGCGTCCGGCGCCGAATTGTGCGAAATGCAGCATGGTGTTTCCTGGCGGCCCGCTTGTGGGGCTTGTCATCAAATCGTAACTCTCCCGCGGCTCGCCGCCAATGACGCCCAGGACCTGAATCCATGGCCACCATACGCCTGACCGCCGCCGAGGCCACCTGGCGCTTCCTGGCCGCGCAGATGACAGAGCTGGATGGGCGCAGCGTGCCGATCTTCGGCGGCGTCTGGGCCATCTTTGGCCATGGCAATGTCGCGGGACTCGGTCCGGCCTTGCAGGCGATGGGCAAGTCCCTGCCGGCCTATCGGGCGCATAATGAACAGGCCATGGCCCATGCCGCCATCGCCTACGCCAAGACCCATGCGCGGCGGCGGATGATGGCCTGCACCACCTCGGTCGGGCCGGGCGCGACCAACATGGTCACCGCCGCCGCCCTGGCGCATGTGAACCGCCTGCCGGTGCTGTTCCTGCCCGGCGACATCTTTGCCAGTCGCCAGCCGGACCCGGTGCTGCAGCAGGTCGAGGCGTTTGGCGATGGCACCGTCTCCGCCAATGACTGCTTCCGCCCGGTCTCCCGCTACTTCGACCGGATCATGCGCCCCGAACAATTGCTGGCGGCGCTGCCGGCGGCGCTGCGGGTGCTGCTGGACCCGGTGGAATGCGGCCCGGCCACGCTCGCCTTCCCGCAGGATGTGCAGACCGAGGCCTTCGACTGGCCCACGGAATTCTTCCGCAAGCGCCTGCACCGGCCCCGCGCGCCGGAGCCGGACCGGCACGAACTGGCCGAGGCGGTGGCGCTGCTGCGGGACGCGAAACGCCCGCTGATCCTGGCCGGCGGCGGCGTGAAATATGCGGGGGCGGAGGCCACGCTGGCCGATTTCGCGCATCGCCACGCCGTGCCGGTGGCGGAGACCCAGGCCGGCAAGGGCAGCCTGCCCTGGGATCATCCGCGCAATGCGGGCGCCATCGGCGTGACCGGCAGCGCGGCGGCGAATGCGCTGGCGGAGAAGGCGGATGTGGTGCTGGCCGTCGGCACCAGGTTGCAGGATTTCACCACCGGCTCCCGCGCCCTGTTCGGCGGCGCGCGCATCCTCGGCCTGAATGTCGCCGGTTTCGATGCCGGCAAGCATGGCGCGCAGCCGCTGGTGGCGGATGCGCTGCGCGGCCTGCTGGCGCTGAGCGCCGGCCTCGGCCGCTGGGATGCGCCGCGGCCCTGGCAGGAAAAGGCCGTGACGGCGACCGGCCGCTGGCATCGCAGCGTCGAGCGCATCACCGCCGCGCCAAAGCCGCGCGACGCCGGGCTGCCATCCGATGCGCAGGTGCTCGGCGCGGTGAACCGGGCGATGCCGGCGGATGGCATAGTGGTGTGCGCCGCGGGCGGGCTGCCGGGGGAGTTGCACAAGCTGTGGCGGGCGACCGATGCGGCCTCCTACCATGTGGAATACGGCTTCTCCTGCATGGGCTACGAGATCGCCGGCGGGCTCGGCGTGAAGCTCGCGGCGCCGACGCGGGAAGTGGTGGTTCTGGTCGGCGATGGCAGCTACCTGATGATGAACAGCGAGATCGCGACCAGCGTCGCCATGGGCGCCAAGCTGACCATCGTGGTGCTGGATAATCGTGGCTTCGGCTGCATCAGCCGCTTGCAGGGCGCGACCGGCGGCGCGCCCTTCCTGAACCTGCTGCCGGATACCGCGCCGCGGGTGGATTTCGCCGCGCATGCCGCCGCACTCGGCGCGCAGGCGGTGAAGGTGGATGGCATCACCGGGCTGGAGGCGGCCTTGCCCAAAGCGTTGTCCAGCAAACGCACGAGCGTGGTGGTGATCGACACCGACCCGGCCGCCAGCACGGCGGAGGGCGGCGCCTGGTGGGAGGTTCCGGTCAGCGCGGCACCTCGTGGTGCGGCGCAGGAAGCGGCCCGCCAGACCTATGAAACCGCCCTGCGCAAGCGGGGCAGCGGAGCGTGACGAAGATGCGAGTGCGGCTCGGGATCAATCCCCTGACCTGGACGAATGACGACATGCCGGAACTCGGCGCGGAAACCCCGCTCGAGACCTGCCTGGCGGAGGCGAAGCTGGCCGGTTTCGCGGGCGTGGAGCTTGGCAACAAGTTTCCGCGTGACGCCGCGGCATTGCAGCCGATCCTGGACGCGCACGGCCTGGCGCTGGTCTCCGGCTGGTACGGCTCGCGCCTGCTGGAGCGTGATGTGGATGCCGAGATGGCGGAAGCCGAGCCGCATATCGCGCTGCTCACCGCGCTCGGCTGCACTACCATGGTGCATTGCGAGGTCACCGGCAGCGTGCATGGCCAGAAGGCCACCGCGCTGACCTGCCGCCCGATCCTCAATCGCGCGCAATGGGACGTGCTGCTGCCGCGGCTGGATGAGATGGCGCGGCGGCTGAAGGCGCGCGGCCTCACCATGGCCTATCACCACCACATGGGCACGGTAATCGAGGCGGAGGATGAGGTGGACCGGCTGATGGAAGGCACACGCGATGTCGGCCTGCTGCTGGACACCGGCCACCTGACCTTCGCGGGTGGCGACCCGGTGCGCGCCGCCAAGCGCCACGCCGCGCGGGTGGTGCATGTGCATTGCAAGGATATCCGCCGGCCGGTGATGGCGGATGTGAAGGCGCGCGGCCTGTCCTTCCTCGACGCCGTGCTGGAAGGCGTCTTCACCGTCCCCGGCGATGGCTGTGTGGACTACCCGGCCGTGCTCGCGCAGCTACCCGATTACGAGGGCTGGCTGGTGGTGGAGGCGGAGCAGGACCCGGCCAAGGCGCATCCGCTGACCTATGCGCGGATGGGCCATGACTATCTGGCCCGGATCACCTGATGCCGGCCCGCATGAAGGACTGCACGAACTGACGCCGGAGCCGCGGGAAACCGGGCCGTAGCGGCTCCCGAACTGTGGGTGGTGACCAGCGGCCAGCGGGTTTATCGCGCAGCGCCGCGCGGCAGGGCCGCCACCTCATCCAGCAGCCAGTCGCGCAGCGCCTCCCCACCCGCACGCGGCGCGCCTGGGGGTTGCAGCAGCCAGTAGTGATCGCCCGTCGCGGCCGAGATAGGGGAAAGGCGGCGCAGCCGGCGGCGGCGTACTTCCTCCTCGACGAAATCGGGCGTGCAGATGACGGCGCCCAGGCCCTCCAGCGCCGCCTGGATGGCAAGCGAGGTGCTCTCGAACAGCAGGGGTGGCGTGGCGGGCAGGGCGCGGCCGGCGGCGTCGCACCAGCTTCCCCAGTCGCGCGGCCGCACCCGGCTGCCGAGCCAGGTCAGCCGGTCCAGCCCCTGCCGCGCGGCGGCGGGCGCGGCGAAGGGCGCGACATGCACCGCCTGCAACCGCACCGCGCCGCGCATCGGCGGCGTGCCGGCGGGCGCGGTGCGGATGGCGGCATCCAGCCCCTCCCGCGCGAAATCCACGGCGGGGCTGGTGGAGGTCACCACCTCCACCTCCAGCCCGGGGTGGTGGGCACGGAAGCGGGGCAGGCGGGGGATCAGCCAGCGCATCGCCCAGGTGGTGTAGGCGCGGATCCGCAGCGGCGCCGCGGCGGTGCCGCGCAGTTCCAGCGTCGCGGTGGCGATGCCGGCGAAGGCCTGCTGCAAGGCGGCGGCGTAGCGCAGCCCATCCTCCGTCAGCCGCAGCGCATTGGCGCCGCGATGCACCAGCGTCACGCCCAGCGCGGCTTCCAGTTCGCGGATGCGGCGGCTGATGGCGGGCTGGGTCAGGTTCAGCCTTGCGCCGGCCGCGGTCAGGCTGCCGGTTTCCGCCACCAGGGCGAAGGTTCGCAGGGCGGCGAGGGGGGGCAGCGGGTCCGGCATATGGCTCAGCATAAGCTCCGCTTGGGGTAGGGCAAGCATTGCGCGCTGGCTTCCGCCGCCTCATCGCGCGAGACATGGGCCAGCGCAGGCCCGTCTGAAGGCCCGCCATCAACCGGAGGACACCCCATGATCCGTCGCCGAGATGCCCTGCTGGGCCTGGCTGCCCTGGCCGCCCCCGTCACCCTGACCCGCGGCGCGGCGGCGCAGACCTTCCCGAGCCGCGCGGTCCGCATGGTCATCCCCTTCACCGCCGGCGGCAGCAATGACGTGGTCGGCCGCATGCTGGCGGACGCCATGTCACAGCGCCTGGGGCAACCCGTGGTGGTGGAGAATCGCGGCGGCGCCGGCGGCGTGATCGGCAATGATGCCGTGGCGAAGGCGGAGCCGGATGGCCACACCATCCTGCTGGCGGGGTCCGGCAGCTTCGTCATCTCCTCCCTGGTCCAGACGCGGCTGCCCTATGATCCGGTGCGCGATTTCGCCGCCGTCGCCTATCTCGGCGCCTCGCCCAACGTCATCACGGTGCATCCCAGCTTGCGCGCCACCAACCTGCGCGAATTGCAGGCGCTCGCGAAGGCGCGCGGCGAGCCGCTGCGTTTCGGCACGCCGGGCGTCGGCACCAATGGCCATGCGCTGGGTGCGATGATCGGCGTGGTGCTGGGCATCGAGATGGAGCCGATCCACTATCGCGGCACCGGCCCGGCGCTGAACGATTTGATCGCCGGCAGGCTCGATCTGCTGACCAACGCTTCCGCGCCCCTGCAGCCGCATATCGAGGCGGACAAGATCCGCGCCATCGCCATTGCCGGCCAGTCGCGCAGCGTTGCGCTGCCCAACCTTTCCACCAGCGTGGAACAGGGCTTTCCTGAACTGGACAGCTCCACCTGGTATGGCTTCCTGGCCCCGGCCGCGACGCCGGCGGACCGCATCGCGGTGCTGCACGCCGCCGCCGTCGCCGCCATCAACGAGCCGGATATCAAGCGCCGCCTGATCGCCTCCGGCGTCGATGAGATCGCGCCGAGCCCGGAGCCCGCGCACTTCACCCGCCTGCTCGCCTCCGACCGTGAGCGCTGGTCGCGCGTGGTCGAGCGCGCCAACCTTCGCGTCCAGTAAGGATTTTCGTCCATATGTCCGACGCCATCCTCCTCACGATCGACAGCGGCATCGCGACGCTCACCCTGAACCGGCCGCAGGTGCGCAACGCCATCGACGATGACATGCGCGGCGAGATGATCGCAGCGCTGGAGGCGGTGGCGGCGGACCCGGCGATCAAGGCGCTGGTCTTGACCGGCGCCGGCACAGCTTTCTGTGCCGGTGGCGATGTGCGCGGCATGAAGAACCGGCTGCAAGCCCCGCCGGAGGATGTCGCCATCAATGGCTGGCGGCGCCAGGCGCGCACGCATCGGGCGGTGACGCTGCTGCACCACATGCCGAAGCCGGTGATCGCCGCGGTGAACGGCCCGGCGGCGGGGCTCGGCGCCGATGTCGCGCTGGCCTGCGATTTTCTTCTCTGCGGCGAATCGGCCAGCTTCACGATGAGCTTTCTCGCCCGCGGGCTGATCCCGGATGGCGGCGGCATGTATTTCCTGCCGCGCCGCGTCGGGCTGGCCCGCGCCAAGGAACTGGTCTTCACCGCGCGGCGCGTCGATGCGGCGGAGGCGCTGTCCATTGGCCTGGCCGACCGTGTGGTGCCCGATGCCGAACTCGCCGCGGCGGCGCAGGAATGGGCGCTCCAGATGGGCACGCATTCCATCGCGGCGCTGGCGCTGGCCAAGGCGACACTGGATCGCAGCCTGGAGACCAGCTTCGAACAGGTGCTGGCCATCGGCAGCCAGTCCCAGGCCATCTGCTACACCACGGCGGAACACCGCGCCTCGGTTGCCGCCTTCCTCGAGAAGTCGAAGAAATGAGCGCCTTCCAGGCGCTGCTGCGCCCGCGCAGCGTGGCGGTGGTGGGCGCTTCCGCCGATGCCACCAAGACCGGCGGGCGGCCCGTCGGCTATCTGCTGAGGCACGGCTTTGCCGGCGATGTCTGGCCGGTCAATCCGCGCGCCACCGAAATCGCCGGCCTGCCCTGCTACAAGGATGTGGCGAGCCTCCCGGGCGCGCCGGATGTCGGCATCGTGCTGGTCGGTCCCGAACGCGCGGAAGCCGCCGTGCGGGATCTGGCGGCCAGGGGCTGCCAGGCCGCCATCGTACTGGCCGGCGGCTATGGCGAGACCGGCGAGGCCGGGGCGGAAAAGCAATCCGCGCTGAAGCGTGCGGCCGGGTCCATGCGGCTGCTGGGGCCGAACACCATCGGCGTGGTGAACCTGACCGACCGCATCGTGCTGAGTGCCTCCGGCGCGCTGGAATTCGAGAATCTGCCACCGGGCGGGCTTTCCGTGGTCTCGCAATCCGGCGGCATTCTGGGCGCGCTGCTGTCGCGTGGCGCAGCCGCGGGCATCGGCTTCGCCAAGCTTATCGCCACCGGCAATGAGGGCGATATCGAGGTGGCGGAGGTGCTGGACGCGCTGGTGGACGACCCCGCCACAACCGCCATCGCGCTGTATCTGGAAGGCCTGCGCAACCCGGAACGCTTCCGCGCCGCCGCGCGCCGTGCGGCCGCGGCCGGCAAGCCGGTGGTCGCCTTCAAGGTCGGCCGGTCGGAGGCCGGGGCGCTCGCCGCCATCTCCCATACCGGCGCCATGGCCGGGGCGGACCGGATGTATGACGCCTTCTTCGCCAGTCTCGGCGTGATCCGGGCCGAGCGGTTCTCGGACCTGCTGGAGGTGCCCGCCGCCCTGGCGCAGGGCAGGCGCGCGGCGGGGTTCCGGGTGGCGGTGCTGACCTCGACAGGTGGCGCCGGCGCGCTGGTCGCGGATGCGGTTGGTCTCTCCGGTGGCAGCCTGCCCGCGCCGGATGCCGCTGTGCGGGGGAAACTGGCTGCGCTGCTCGGCGAGGCGCCGGTCGGCAATCCGGTGGATGTGACGCTGGCCGGGGTGCGTCCCGACCTGTTCCGCGGCGCCATCCGCACGCTGCTGGACAGCGATGGCTATGATTCCCTGGTCGTCGTCGTCGGCAGCTCCGCCCTGGCGCAGCCGGAGCTGGTGGCCGATGCGATGCTGGAAGCGCGCGGTGACTCGCAGAAGCCGGTGATCGCCTATGTCAGCCCGCATGCGCCCCACATCGCCGCCGGGCTGAATGCGCGTGGCGTGCCGGCCAGCACGACGCCGGAGGGGATTGCCGCGATCCTCGCCGCGCTCGCCCGCCCTGCCTTTCAGCCCGCAACGTCCAGCTCCGAAACCGTCCCGCCCGGCCTGCCCACCGGCAAGCTGAACGAGGCGGAGAGCAAGGCGCTGTTCGCCCATTTCGGCATCCCCGCGACGCGTGAGGCCAGCGCCGTGACGCCTGCGGCGGCGCAGCAGGCCGCGCAAGGCCTCGGCCCGCGCCTGGTGGTGAAGCTGCTGGCGCGCGACCTGGCGCATAAATCCGATATCGGCGGCGTGGTCCTGAACGTCACGCCCGATCGGGTGGCGGAGGTCGGCACCGCGCTGCTGGCCAAGCTACCCGGGGCCGAGGGGCTGCTGGTGCAGGAACAGATCTCCGGCGGCATCGAGATGATCCTCGGCATGGTCCGCGACCCGCATCTGGGCAGCGCCGTGCTGCTCGGCGCCGGTGGCACGGCGGCGGAGGTGTTCGGCGACACGCAGCTCCGCATGCTGCCGCTGTCCCGCGAGGATGCGGAGGGGATGGTGCGCGGCCTGAAGGTGGCGCGGGTCCTTGCAGGCTTTAGGGGTGCGCCGCCGGGCGATGTGCCGGCCCTGGTCGATGCGGTGCTCGCCTTCTCCCGCATGGGGGAGGCGCTGGGCGAGCGGCTGCTGGAAGCCGAGATCAACCCGCTTTTCGTCCTGCCGGAAGGGCAGGGGGTGCGGGCGGCGGATGGGCTGGCGGTGCTGGGGTAGGGCGGCCCTTCTGCTATGAAGGGGCATGTCCGCCCGCCCGATTCGCATCCTCGGCCTAGACCCCGGCCTCCAGCACACTGGCTGGGGGCTGGTGGAGCATGACGGGTACCGCCTCCGCTTCTGTGCGGAGGGCGTGGTTTCGACCCATGCCGGGGATGATCTGCACCACCGCTTGCTGACGCTGCATCGGGGGCTGGAGGCAGTGATCGCCGAGCAATCGCCGGATGAAGCGGCGGTGGAGCATACCTATGTCGCCCGCAACCCGGAATCGGCGCTGAAACTCGGCCAGGCGCGCGGCGTGGTGCTGCTGGCGCCCGCGCTCGCCGGGCTGGTGGTGCGGGAGTATGGCGCGATGGAGGTGAAGCGCGCCGTGGTCGGCAATGGCCATGCGGCGAAGGAACAGGTGCAGGCGATGGTCCGGCATCTGCTGCCGGGCGTCACCTTCAAGCGCGCGGATGCCGCGGATGCGCTGGCCATCGCCATCTGCCACGCGCATCACCGCTCAACGCGCAACGCCTTCTCGGCCGCCGTCGCCAAGGCGGCGTCGTGATCGGCTCCCTCCGCGGCCTGGTGGACCAGGTGCAGGACGGCGCCTGCGTCTTCGATGTCAACGGCGTCGGCTACCTGGTGCATTGTTCCCGCAAGACGCTGGACAGGCTGACGGCACGGGACGGCGTGCAGAAACTGCTGGTGGAAACCCGTGTCAGCCAGGATGCCATCACCCTGTTCGGCTTCCTCGACGCAACGGAACGCGATGCCTTCCTGGCGCTGATCGAGGTGAAGACGGTCGGCCCGCAGAAGGCGCTGCTGGTGCTGTCCGGCCTGGCGCCGGGCGATCTGGCGCGCGCCATCGCCACCAAGGAACGCAAGCGGCTGGCGGATGTGAAAGGCCTCGGCGCCGCCACCGCCACCCGCATCGTCGATGAGCCGGCGATGCAGAAATGGGCGGTCGGCCGCGCCATGCCGGAGGCCGATGGCGTCGGCGCGGGCGAGCCACTGCCCAGCGCCGAGCCTGCCGGGCCGCAGGCGGATGCGGTCTCGGCCCTGGTCAATCTCGGCTGGAAGCGCCCGGAGGCCGCCGCCGCCGTCGCCCGTGGCGCCCGGCGCCTGGGCGATGACGCCGCGCTGGCCGCGCTGATCACCGAGGCGCTGAAGGAGATGGCGCCGAGATGAGCCAAGCATGAGCGACAGCGAACGCCTGACGGCCGGTGCGCGGCAGGAGGAAGACGGCGCGGAGGGCAGCCTGCGCCCGCAGAGCCTGTCCGATTTCATCGGCCAGAAGCCGCTGCGGGAGAATCTGCACGTCTTCATCGGTGCCGCGCGCCAACGTGCCGAGGCGATGGACCATGTGCTGCTGTTCGGCCCGCCCGGCCTCGGCAAGACCACGCTGGCGCAGATCGTCTCCCGCGAGCTCGGCGTCGGGTTCCGGGCGACGTCCGGCCCGATCCTGCAACGGGCGGGGGATCTGGCGGCGATCCTGACCAACCTCCAGCCACGCGACGTGCTGTTCGTGGACGAGATCCACCGCCTGCAGCCGGCCATCGAGGAAACGCTGTATCCGGCGATGGAGGATTACTGCCTCGACCTGATCATCGGCGAGGGCCCCGCCGCGCGCACCGTGCGGATCGACCTGCCACCCTTCACCCTGGTGGGCGCCACCACCCGCGCCGGCCTGCTGACCCAGCCTTTGCGCGACCGCTTCGGCATTCCCTTGCGGCTGCAATTCTATGAGGTGGAAGAACTGCTGCTGATCGTCCGCCGGGGGGCGGAGAAGCTCGGCTTCGCGCTGACCGAGGATGGCGCGCTGGAAATCGCCAAACGCTCCCGCGGCACGCCGCGCGTGGCCGGGCGGCTGCTGCGCCGTATTCGCGACTTTGCCCTAGTCTCCGGCCGCGCCGCGGACCGGCCCATGGTGGATGGCGCCTTGTTGCGGCTGGAGGTCGATGCGCTCGGCCTCGATGCTCAGGACCGCCGCTACCTGAAGCGCATCGCGGAACACCATAATGGTGGCCCGGTGGGGGTGGAGACGCTGGCCGCCGCGCTGGCCGAAAGCCGGGATACGCTGGAGGAGGTGGTGGAACCCTTTTTGATCCAGGAGGGCCTGGTGCTGCGGACCCCACGCGGGCGCATGCTGGGGGAGCCGGGCTGGCGCCATCTGGGCCTGATGCCGCCGCGCGCCATCGCGGCGCAGCTCGACCTGCTGGCCCAGGCGCCACCCTTCGAGGAATGAGGCAGGGGGCCGGCCCGTGGACAAAATGACGACAGAGCACTGCCACACGCTGCGCGTCTATTTTGACGATACGGATGCGGGCGGTGTCGCCTACCACGCCAACTACCTGAAATGGGCCGAAAGGGCGCGGACTGAATCGTTGCGGGCCATGGACTTGCCGCATTCGCTTATGATGGCGCGTTACAATGCGATGCTCGTGGTGCGGCGCATTGAAGTGGAGTATGTGGCCCCGGCTCGACTCGATGATGCGCTGCTTGTGGCGACTCGCGTGGCGGGGGTCGGCGCGGCAACCCTGGATTTGGAACAGCGTGTTCTGCGGGGGGATGCGGTGCTGGCGAGGTTAAGGGTTGGGCTGGTCTGCGTGCGCGCCGACGGGCTGCGGCCCACCCGGCTGCCCGCGCCCTGGCGCGTGGCGCTTGAGGGGCTGGTTTGAGGTTTCGCCGCCCGCTTCGGGTGGCCGCTGAATGAGGAGATTGCGCTTTGGGCAATGTGACCGCGCAGGCCCTGGCACCGATGGCGCACGACATGTCGCTGTGGTCGCTGTTCCTGATGGCGGATTGGGTGGTGAAGGCCGTGATGGTCTCGCTCCTGCTCGCCTCCGTCTGGGTCTGGGCGATCGTCTTCGAGAAGCTGACCTCGCTGCGCCGGGTGAACCGGGCGGCGGATGGCTTCGAGGACCGCTTCTGGTCGGGCGGCAGCCTGGAGGAGCTGTTCAGCAAGGAAGGCGAGCAGCCCACCAACCCCATCGCCGCCGTCTTCGGCGCCGCCATGCGCGAATGGCGCCGGTCCTCCGGCCGCACCATGACCAGCGACCTGGCGGTGACCGGCATGAAGGAACGCGTCGAACGCGCCATGTCGGTGGCCATCACGCGGGAGATGGACCGGCTGGAGCGCTGGATGGTGTTCCTGGCCACCGTTGCCTCGGCAGCGCCCTTCATCGGGCTGTTCGGCACGGTCTGGGGCATCATGAACAGCTTTTCCGCCATCGCCGGCATGCAGAGCACCAATCTCGCGGTCGTGGCGCCGGGCATTGCCGAGGCGCTGTTCGCCACCGCGATCGGCCTGGTTGCCGCGATTCCGGCCACCATCGCCTACAACAAGCTGTCCTCGGACCTCGGGCGCTTCGCCGGGCGGCTGGATGCCTTCGCCGCCGAATTCGGCGCCATCCTGTCCCGCCAATCCGAAGCCGCGGCGGCCGGACCGGCGACCCCTGTCCCGGCACGCCAGCCGGCGGAGGGCTGAGGTATGGCCGGTGGCAGCTTCGGCGGCAGGAAGGTCGGGCGGGGCGGTCGGGCGAGCTTCCGGCCGGTCAGCGAGATCAACGTCACGCCGCTGGTGGACGTGATGCTGGTGCTGCTCATCATCTTCATGGTGGCGGCGCCGCTGATGACGGTGGGCGTGCCGGTGGACCTGCCGCGCACCCAGGCGAGCAACCTGAACCAGGAACAGGACCCGCTGACCATCTCCGTCACCGCCGAGGGTGCGATCTTCCTGCAGGAGACGGAAGTGCCGCTGGAGGCGCTGGTGGCGCAGCTTCGCGCCATCCTGGCCAGCAACCAGCAGCAGCCGGGCCAGCCGGAACGCCGCATCTTCGTGCGCGGCGACCGCGCCATCAGCTATGGGCGGGTGATGGAGGTGATGGGCACCGTCAGCTCCGCCGGCTTCACCCGCGTCGCGCTGCTGGCGGAAAGCCCGCAAGCCGCGCCGGCGAGGCGCTGAGGGGGCCGGCTTGTCAGGCGCCGTCCTACAATTCGGGGATGATGACCGGGCGCTGAAGCGCTGGGCGGCAATCTCGCTCGGCCTGCATGTGCTGCTGGGCGTGGCCGGGCTGCTCTATGGCTATGCGCGGCCGCTGCCGCCGCCGGTCGAGATGGCGATGTCGGTGGAATTCACCTCCCCCGAGCCGCCGGCCCAGGCGCGCGGCGACCAGCCCGGCCCCGCCGCGCCGGCCGATGCCGTGCCGGCGCCGCCCGATCCTTCCCCGGTGCCGCCGGTGCCGGAGCCGCCGACCAACGCGCCGCCCCAGCCAACGCCGCCGCCACCGCCGCCG
>NZ_JAUYTS010000151.1 GCF_030695085.1 Falsiroseomonas sp.
TAACTCAGCTTCGACGGTCCTCAGCTTCGGCGGCCCTCAGCTTCGGCGGCCGGTCACCATCACCGCCACGAGCATCGCCCCCACCGCCAGCACCACCCCGGCCAGCTTCGCCAGGCCCAGCGGTTCGTGCAGGATCAGCACGGACAGCAGCACCGCGGCCACCGGCACCATCGTGGTCAGGCAGGCGGTGCGCGTGGCGCCCATCAGCTCCCCGGCCCGGGCATACAGCGTGGTGGCGATGGCGGAAGACAGCACCCCCTGCGCGAAGCCCTGCAGCACGCTGGTCTGCCAGGGCATCTCCGGTACCACGCCGCCGCCCAGCAACAGCCAGGGCGGCAGCAGCACCAGGGCGGACAGCACGCACATCGCCGCGTTGCCGGCCAGCGCCGGAATCCGCCAGCGCCGCAGCAGCACGGTGAAGGCACCCCAGACCGTGCCGGCCCCCATCAGGATGAGGTCGCCGCGCCAGGCACCCGGATGCGCGCCGCCGATTCCGTCCCAGCCGATCAGCAACACGCCCGCCGTGATGAAGCCGAGCGCGATGGCACGCCCCCGCGTCGGCATCTCGCCCAGCAGCGGGATGGCGATGACGGCGCCCATGACGGCGGAGGTGATCGGCGCGATGGTGCCGCCGTGGCTGGCCGGGGCATGCACCAGCCCCCAGCCGAACAGCAGCGCATTCGCCGCGCCCCCGGTCGCCACCAGCCCGAGCAGCTTGGGCAGCCCGATCTCGGCCAGCACGCGCCGCGCCCGCCAGGCGAAGGGCAGCAGCACCAGCGCGGCCGCGACATAGCGCAGCACGGCGAGATCCAGCGGCGAATACCCGGCGACGGTGCCGCTGCGCGCGACCACCGCCTGCCCGCCCCAGATGAGCGCCGCGGCGAGGCCGAACAGCAGGCCGATGACGATGTTGCGGCCCGGAAGGATCACGCGCGCGAGGAGGGAGGTTTCACCGCGCCAGCCTACGCCGGCAGGTCGCTTTCTCCCAGTGGGCGGCGGCTCAGGCGGCGTGAACCTCGTTCACATCCGAGCCGAAGCGATCGAAACCCACGCCGTAGCAATGGATGGAGATGGCGGTGCGGCAGGACAGGTTGGCCAGGCGGTGGATCAGCAGCGGGTCCGCCGCGCCATGGCTGCCCTGCCCCGGCCGCAGCAACTGTGTGGAGTGCGGCTGCGGGGCATCCTCGGTTGGGCTGTACCAGGTTTCGGTCAGCGTGCCCTGGTGCACGGCGAAGGCGCACCAGGCCTTGTGGCCATGCACCGGGGACATCTGGCCCGGGCGCCAGACCAGGGCGACCACCGCATAGCCGCCCTCCGGATCACTGTGCAGCAGGTGGCGCACATAGCGGTCCGGGCAACAGGGGCAGTCCAGCCCATCCAGCAGCGCCGGGTCCGCCGCAAAAGCCTGGATCGCCGCGCCCACCGCCTGTGGCCGGTCCGCCATCGGGAAGCGGGCGGCGGCGGCGATGCCGGCCAGCATGGTCTCACGCGCGGTACGGCTGCGGATGAAGGTCATGGGCGTCCGGTTTGTCCTCGTCCGACCCAAGGCTACACGAGTATTTTTCCATCCCGCAACCCAAAAGGAGAGGTTTCTTCCAGATCGGGGGTTGATCGGAGGCGATCGTGATCATCGCCGCCGCACCCCCTGGCCGATTGCGCGGCCGGCGCTAAGCTGTGGGATACAAGATGGGAGATCCCGCCATGCATCGCCGCAGCCTGCTTGCCGCCGCCGCCACCCTGCCCCTCGCGGCCCCCGCCTTGGCCCAGCCGGCGCGGCGCCCCTTGCGGCTGGTGGTGCCCTTCCCCGCCGGCGGCACCGCCGATCTGCTCGGCCGCCTGGCGGCGCGGGAGATCGAGACGGCGCTGGGCGTGCCGGTGGTGGTGGACAACCGGGCCGGCGCCGGTGGCGCCATCGGCTCCGATTCCGTGGCGCGCGGCCCGGTGGACGGCACCATCCTGCTGTCCAACATCGCCAGCCAGGCGATCGGCCCGGCGGTGAATCGCAGTGTGCCCTACAACCCGGTGACGGATTTCCGCCACATCGCGCTGGTCGCGGCGGTGCCCTCGGCCATCGCGGTCTCCGCCGCTGGGCCGATCCGGACCATGGCGGATCTGGTGGCGCGGGCGAAGGCGCAGGCCGGCGCGGTGCGCTTCGGCTCCACCGGCATCGGCACATCCTCCCATGTGAAGCTGGAACTGCTGAAGCGCGCGGCGGAAGTAGACATCACCCATGTGCCCTATCGCGGCAGCGCGCCGGCCACCACGGATGTCATCGGTGGCCAGGTGGAGGGGCTGATCGCGGCGGTGCCGGATATCGGCAACAACGACCGCCTGCGCCTGCTGGCCATCACCCTGCCGGAGCGTGCGGCGCGCTGGCCGGATGTGCCCACGGTGGTGGAGGCCGGCTTCCCATCCCTCGTCGCGACCAACTGGTTCGGCCTGTCCGGCCCCGCCGCGATGCCCGCGGAGCAGGCGGCGGAGATCAACCGCGCCGTGGTCGCCGGCCTGAATTCGCCGGCGATGGTGGAGCGCCTGGCCCAGCTCGGCGCCCCGCCCAACCGGATGAGCCCGGCCGAGTACAGCGAGATGGTGGCGAGCGAGGTCACCCGCTGGGCCGATATCGCCCGCAGCGCCAATATTCGCGTCGAATGAGCGACGAAACCACGGCGGAGCTGGAAGCCCGCCTGGCCGAGGTGCGCGCCAAGCGCGGCTACCTGCTGCCGCATCACGGGCTGATGGCGCTGGCCTTCCCGAAGCTGCTGGCCGGCTACGACGCCGCCTATACGGCGCTCGCGCTCGATGACCGGGTGCTGAGCCATCACGACCGCGAATTCGTCTGGATGGCGGTGCTGGCCGCGACGGATGAGGCGCTGGCGACCCACCACATCGCCAAGTTCCGCGCCGCCGGCGGCACGGATGCAACGATTGGTGCCGCTTTTGCTTCGGCCGCGCTGGCCATCGGCGCGGAGGCCTTCGACTTCGCCGCCCGCGACTGGGGCCGCCAGCTTGCCCCCTACGACCCGCAGGCGAGCTATGTGGCGACGCTGCGCATCGTGGCGCCCGCGGCGCCGATCCGCCTGGTGCATCTGGCCGGCCTCGCCGTGCAGGTGTGCCGGGCCCGCTGGCGCCCCTTCGGCTGGCACCTCCAGGCCGCCTATGCAGACGGCGTCGAGGAGGAGGCGATGGCGGAGGCGATCAGCCTGGCGATGTTCCCCGGCAGCGTGCCGCGCTTCGTCGAGGCCTGCGGCCATTGGCGTGGCCTGATCGCCGACGGCACGCTGCCCGCCAGCCCGCGCTTCAAGGCCTGGGCGGCGCTGACAGGCCAGGGCGGGCATGACGAGGCAACGGGCCTCGCCACGCCGGGCTGAACGCTACGCCGCCGGCGGGCGCGGCAGGGTGGTGATGCCGGGCAGCGCCGCCA
>NZ_JAUYTS010000152.1 GCF_030695085.1 Falsiroseomonas sp.
ACGGCCCCCTGCCACGCTATGCCGGGCTGAACGCGCCGGTCTGGGCATTGCTGGCAGGCGAGCCGCAGCACGGCATCACCTGGCATTTGATGACCGATGGCGTGGATGAGGGCGACATTCTGGAGCAGCGTCTGTTTGATGTGCTGCCCGGCGATACAGCGCTGACCCTCAACACCCGCTGCTTTGAGGCGGGGGTGGAAAGCTTTCCGGCAGTGATGGCGCAGATGGAAAGCGGGCTGCGGCCCGTGGCGCAGGATTTCAGCGCGCGCCGGGTGTTTGCCCGCGCCGACCGCCCTGCGGCCTTCGGGCGGCTGGACTTTGCGCAGCCCGCCGACACGGTGGCGCGGATGGTGCGGGCGCTGGACCATGGCCGCTACTGGAACCCGCTGACCACGGCCAAGATTGAGGGCGCGTTCGGCGTGCTGAACGTGGGCGCTGCGGATGTGGCGGATGGGCAGGGGGTGCCGGGGGCGGTGCTGTCGTCCTCGCCCGAAGGGGTGGTGGTGGCTTGCGGGTCGGGCGCGGTGCGCCTGCACCGGCTGACCTGCCAGACACGCGGTCTGCCGGTGTGCCCGTCTACGGTGCGTGATCTGGCACCTTTGACCGATGCGGGCGCGCTGACCGACGCCTTAGCAGCCTTGGTGCCGTTTGAGGCCGGGCTGCGCAAGCGGCTGGCGGCGATGTCGCCGCTGGTGATCACAGGCGCGGGCGAGGGGGAGGGCTGGCTGCGGCTTCAGGTGGCGGGCGACGCCGCCACGCTGGCGGTGGCAATGGCGCGGGTGTCGGGGCAGGACAGCCCCGATGTGGCGCTGTCTGTCGCACCCGGGCTGGCGGGCTACAGCAGCGGCTGGGTGCCGGTGCGGGTGGCGACCGATGGCACGGTTGGTGCTGCGCGCGCCGCGTTGCTGGCGGAACGCGCGCCGGGGTTCCCACTGGACCTGATGACGCGCGATGTAAACCTGGCCGATCTGGCGGTGCCGCAGGTGGCGGTGTCACTGCACGGCGCGCCAGTGTCGGGTGCTGTGATCACACTGACCGACGGCGCGCTGCATGCCGACCTGACCAAGCTCTCTGAGGCCGAGGCGCGGGCGCTGGCCGGGCGTCTGTCATATGTCGCAGGGGAAGCCACGGACGCGGATCTGATATCTGCGCTGCCGATGCTGACACCGCACGAACGTCATGCTGTTTTATATGACGTGAACCATACGTTTGCCATACGCGAACCATACTGCGTGCATCAGGCGTTCGAGGCGCAGGTGCAGCG
>NZ_JAUYTS010000164.1 GCF_030695085.1 Falsiroseomonas sp.
GGTGGAGGGGCCGGGCGGATGAGGACGCTGATCCTCGGCGGCGGCCCGGCTGGTGCCGCGGCGGCCATCACCCTGGCGCGGGCCGGCGCCGCGCCGATTCTGGTGGAGCGCGCCGCGCAGCCGGTCGAGAAGGTCTGCGGCGAATTCCTCGGCGCCGATGCCGCTTCCCTGCTGGCCGGGCTTGGGCTCGACCTGCCCGGCCTGGGCGCCGTGCCGATCCGTCGCGCCTGGTTCGGCGCCGGGCGGCATCGCGGCGATTTCGCGCTGCCCTTCCCGGCCTGGTCGCTGCCGCGCATGACGCTGGATGCCGCGCTGCTGCGCCGCGCCGCCGCCGAAGGGGCGGAACTGCGCTGCGGTGCCGCGGCGGTGGCCGCCGAGCCGGCGCGGGAGGGCTGGCGGCTGCGCCTGGCGGATGGCGCGGTGCTGGAAGGCGGGCGGCTGGTGCTGGCCACCGGCAAGCATGAGATGCGCGGCCTGGCGCGTGCCGCCCCGCCCGGCGCGCTGGGGCTGAAGCTGGCGCTGGAGGGGGTGGAACTCGGCGATGCCATTGCCCTGCTGGCCTTCCGTGGCGGCTATGCCGGGTTGCAGCCGCGCGCCGGTGGCGGTGCCAATCTGTGCCTGGCGCTGGCCCCCGGCACGCCCGGCCTGGCGCAGGCGGCGCGTGATCCGGCGGCGCTGCTGGCGATGGTGCGGCAGGGCTCCGCCCTGGCGGCCACGCTGCTGCGGCATGCGCGACCGGGCTGGGTGCGGCCGCTGGCGGTGGGCGGCGTGCCCTATGGCTTCATCCACGGCGCCGCAGGACCGGCGGGGCTGTTCCGGGTGGGGGACCAGGCCGCGGTCGTCCCATCGCTCTGCGGCGACGGCATCGCCATGGCGCTCGCCTCCGGCCAGCGGGCCGGAATGGCCATCGCGCAGGGCGGCACGGAGGCGGCGCACCATGCCGCCTGGGCACGGGCGGTGCGGCCGGGCATGCGGCTGGCGGGGGTCGCCGACGGGCTGATGGCGCGCGCGCCTTCGGCGCTGGTGCTGGCCGTGGCAGGGCTGCCCGGCCTCGCCGGCTGGGCCGCCCGGCAGACCAGGATGGGGCTGGCCTGACCGGGTGGCGGCGCAAAAGGGGGTTGACCGGAAGGCGATCGGACGCCATACGGCCCGCCATCCCAGCCTGTCCCGTTCGTCTAGAGGCCTAGGACACGGCCCTTTCAAGGCTGTAACACGGGTTCGAATCCCGTACGGGGCACCATTTTCTTCAATGGGTTAGGGGCGCGCTGCGCCTGCCTCTCCAACAGGCTCTCCAATATCGCCTCGAAACCGGGCGGGATATCTGGGGACGGTGAAGGGCAGGCTGTTTGCTGCCAACACCGCGCAGACGCCATGAATCTGGTCTCGCCAGGCGCAACAGCGCATCTCGGCTTTACGCCGCCGCCTCCCGCCACTCCGCAATCTGCGCTTGGTCGCGAGCCGCCGGCGCCGCCCGGCCGGGCACTCCCCCCTTTCGATTTCTCGACTCTCCTCGGGCGTAGACGAACCGCCGCACGCCGACATCGCGCATTCGCCGCGTCACCCAGTTCGCGATTGCGTGATCTTACGTTGTGCGCAACGGCTTAGGCGGCCGGGCGGGTGCTGGACACACCGCAGCCCGGCCTGACCACCAGCCGCGACCCGGCAGGC
>NZ_JAUYTS010000154.1 GCF_030695085.1 Falsiroseomonas sp.
GGGCGGATCACCCCGGTACAGCCCGCGGCCCGGCCGGGGCCGGCCTTGCGGGTGATCATGGCGGCCGGGAAGTTCCAGGGCGTGATCGCGGCGAAGACGCCAATCGGCTCCTTCAGCACCAGGATCCGCCGGCCCTTGGCATTCTGCGGGATGGTATCGCCATAGATGCGCTTCGCTTCCTCGGCGAACCACTCGATGAAGGATGCCGCATAGGCGATCTCGCCCTTGGCCTCGGCCAGCGGCTTGCCCTGCTCGGCGGTCATGATGGCGGCCAGGTCATCCGCATTGGCCAGCATCAGGTCGTTCAGCTTGCGGAGGATGGCGGCGCGCTCCTTGGCCAGCATGGCGCGCCAGCCGGCGAAGGCGGCCTGCGCCGCCTCGATCGCGCGGCGCGTCTCGGCGGCCCCGAGTGCCGGCACTTCGCCGATCACCTCGCCATTCGCCGGGTTGCGGACCGCGATGGTCTTGCCGCTATCCGCCTGGATCCACTTGCCGCCGACACAGTTCGCCTGGCGGAACAGGTCGGGGTCCTTCAGCGGCAGCTTGGCCGTGACGTCCAGCATGTCGGCTTTCCTTCCCTCGGTACCCGCCGAAGATAGAACTTCGGCGGGGCGATGTCAGGGGCCGGGGTCCTGCTACTCGACCGTCACGCTCTTGGCCAGGTTGCGCGGCTGGTCCACATCCGTGCCCTTCAGCACCGCGACGTGATAGGCCAGCACCTGCACCGGAATGGCGTGCAGGATGGGCGCGGCGAAGGGGTGCACCGTCGGCAGCACGATCACGCGTTCGGCAAAACCGCGCAGCGCCTTCGCTCCCACCGCATCCGTGAAGGCCATGATCCGCCCGCCGCGCGCCGCCGCTTCCTGCAGGTTGGACGCGGTTTTTTCGAACAGCGGCCCGCTGGGGCACAGCGCGATGACCGGAACGGCGGAATCGATCAGCGCGATCGGGCCATGCTTCATCTCACCGGCCGGATAGCCCTCGGCATGGATGTAGGACAGCTCCTTCAGCTTCAGCGCGCCTTCCATGGCAATCGGCATCAAGGCGCCGCGGCCGAGGAAGAGCACGTCACGCGCCTTGGCGACCTCCACCGCCATTTCGCGGATTTCCTCATCCTGTTCCAGGATTCGCGCGGCATGGCCGGGCACTTCCGTCAGGGTCGAGGCCAGCAGCCGCGCGGTCGCCTCATCCAGCGTGCCACGGGCACGTCCGAAGCCGATGGCGAGGCAGGCGAGCAACGCAAGCTGCGCAGTGAAGGCCTTGGTGGAGGCGACGCCGATCTCGGGCCCCGCCACCGTCAGCAGCGCGCCATCGCTCGCGCGCGCCATGCTGCTCTCCGGCACATTGACCACCGAGAGAACCTTCTGGCCGCCCTGCTGGAGCAGGCGCAGCGCCGCCATGGTGTCCGCCGTCTCACCGGATTGCGAGACCAAGATGGCCCCGCCACCTTCCGCAAGCGGTGGCTCGCGATAGCGCAATTCGCTGGCGACATCGGCATCGACCGGGATGCGCGCCAGCTGCTCGATCCAGTAGCGCCCGACCTGCGCGGCCAGGAAGGCGCTGCCGCAGGCGGACATGGTCAGGCGTGGCACCACGGCCGGGTCGAAGGGCAGCGGCGGCAAAGCGACGGCACGCGTGGTGGGATCGAGGTACTGCTGCAAGGTGTCACCCAGCACGGCCGGATGTTCGTGCAGCTCCTTTTCCATGAAGTGGCGGAAATTGCCCTTGCCGACCGCGGCGCCGGAGATCGCGGTCAGCCGGATTTCCCGCGTCACCTCGGCATCCGACGAATCATGGAAGACGGCAGTGCTGTCGGAGACAACGGCCCAGTCGCCTTCCTCCAGATAGGCAATGCGGCGCGTCAGCGGCGCCAGGGCCAGCGCGTCCGATCCCACGAACATCTCGCCATCGCCAAAGCCGATCGCCAGCGGCGCGCCCTGCCGGGCGGCGATCAGCATGCGGGGGTGGCCGGCAAACATCATGGCCAGCGCGAAGGCGCCATGCACACGGCGGAGCGAGGTGGCAGCCGCTTCCTGCGGGGTCGCGCCCTGCTGCAAATGCCAATCCACCAGGCGGGCGAAGGTCTCCGTATCCGTCTCCGTCTCGAATTCCTGCCCCTTCGCCTCAAGCTCGGCGCGCAGTTCGGCGTGGTTCTCGATGATGCCGTTATGCACCACGCTGACGCGCGGCGTGCCGTGCGGATGCGCGTTGCGCTCCACCGGCGCGCCATGGGTGGCCCAGCGCGTGTGGCCGATACCGGTGGTGCCGGACAGCGGCGACTGTTCCAGCACAACCGCCAGGTTGATCAGCTTGCCCTCGGCGCGCCGGCGATCGATGTGGCCATTCACCAGGGTTGCCACCCCGGCGCTGTCATAGCCGCGATATTCCAGACGCCGCAGCGCCTCCAGCAGGCGCGGCGCTGCCGCCTCACGCCCCACCACTCCGACGATGCCGCACATCAGGCCTTCACTCCCTTTCCGCGAAAGCCACGCCCAGCCTTGTTGGCTTGGCGGCCGCGCGCGATCGCCATGGCATCGTCCGGCACGTCTTCCGTGATGACGCTGCCCGCCGCGACCAGCGCCCGCGCGCCGACCCGAACCGGCGCCACCAGCGCCGTGTCCGATCCGATGAAGGCGCCGGCGCCGATCTCGGTGCGGTGCTTGTTCACGCCGTCATAATTGCAGGTGATGGTGCCGGCGCCGATATTGGCGCCTGCGCCGATCTCGGCATCGCCCAGATAGCTCAGATGGTTCGCTTTGGCGCCCGCACCCAGCACGGTGGCCTTCAGCTCGACGAAATTGCCGACATGCCCACCTGGCTCGATGCGTGTGCCGGGCCGCAGCCGGGCGAACGGGCCGATGATGGCACCCGCGCGGACGATGCAGCCTTCCAGATGGCTGAAGGCGCGGATTTCCACCCCGTCCTCCACCACCACGTCGGGCCCGAAAACCACGTTGGGCCCGATCTTGACATCCTGGCCGAGCCGCGTGTCGAAGGCGAAGGTCACGCTGTCGGGCTGGATCAGCGTGGCGCCGCCCTCCATCGCGGCCAACCGCAGCCGCGCCTGCACAGCGGCCTCGGCGGCGGCCAGTTCGACCCGGCTGTTGATGCCGCGCAGCTCGGCCTCCGGCGCCTCGATCACAACTACACGCTCACCGGCCTGGCGCGCCAGCGCGACGATGTCGGTCAGGTAGTACTCGCCCTTCGCATTGTCGTTGCGGATCGCGCGCAGCCAGCGGAACAGGCTGGCCGCCGGGGCGCAGATCACGCCGGCATTGCACAGGCCTATGGCGCGCTCCTCCGCCGTCGCATCGGCCCATTCGACAACGCGCTCCACCTCCCCCGCCGCATTGGTCAGCACGCGGCCGTAGCGCCCGGGGTCGGCGGGCCGCATGGCCACCAGGGCCAGCCCCGCACCGACCCGTGCCGCCGCCAGGCGGCGCAGCGTCTCCGGCGTGATCAGCGGGTTGTCGGCGTAGAGCACCGCCACATCCCCCGCGAACGCCTCCAGCAGCGGCGCCGCCTGCAGCGCCGCATGGCCGGTGCCCAGCCGCTCCGTCTGCACAACCACCGGATGTGGGTCCGCCGCGCGCTGCAATGCGGGCATTTCCGGCCCGATCACCACCACGGCCCGGTCGAACACCTCGGTCGCCGCCGACAGGATGTGTTGCAGCATGGGGCGCGCCGCGATGGGGTGCAGGGCCTTGGGCAGGCGGGACCGCATGCGGGTTCCGAGCCCGGCAGCGAGGATGACGGCAGCAATGTTCATGCCCCCCCGGTAATCCGACCTCGCCCTGGGCCGCAAGGTGGCGCCGGTCACGTCCCGTTGCGCGGCGTAACGACACCGCCTTGCCGCTGCGGGCGTCCGGGCCTATCGGGGGGCATGCAACCGATCGCCGTCTTCGACCTCGATGGCACGCTGGTGGACAGCGCGCCCGATCTCCACGCCGCGCTGGACCGGCTGATGGCCGTACGTGCCCTGCCGGGATTTGCACGGGCGGAAGTGGTGGCGATGATCGGCGATGGCGCCAAGGTATTGGTGGAACGGGCACTGGCAGCGCGCGGATTGCCCTTCGACCAGCCCGCGCTGGAGGCTTTCCTCGAAGACTATGGCGCCAACGCAGCGGTTGAGACCGCCGCCTTCCCCGGCATCCGGGAGGTTGTGGCCGATCTGGTCCGGGACGGCTGGCGCCTGGCCGTCTGCACCAACAAGCCGGTTTCCCCCGCGATCACATTATTGCGGGAGCTTGGCCTGGCCGAGCATTTTGCCGCCATCGGGGGCGGCGACTCCTATCCGACCCGCAAGCCGGACCCGGCCCATCTCCTCGCCACCCTCCGGGATGCCGGTGGCCGGGCGGAGGATGCCGTGATGATCGGCGATCATCACAACGACATGGCGGCGGCCCGCGGCGCGGGTGTACGTCCGATTTTCGCAGGATGGGGCTACGGCCCCGTCGCCATGGCGGCCGGCGCCCCGATTGCCGCCACGCCCGCAGGGTTGCAGCCGCTACTGGCGCGTTTGCACCACGGTTGAGGCTTCCGCCCGCAGCAGCACCGCCGTCGCGGTGCCGAACCAGCGGCTCGAGACCTCGATACGGACCGGGATCGGCGGTGCGCCAGGGAATGGCGCTGCGATCCAGGCGGTGCCAGTCTGCGGGGCCGCGGCCCGTTCGCGGGGCTGGTCGCGCATGAAGCCCGCCACCAACCGTCCCTCGAAGCTGCAGCGCAGCGCCTCGCCATGCCAAGCGCTGCGCCAGGGGCGGATCAGTTCCCGCCCCTGTGTCGAGATGGCAAAGTCGCTGCGCCGCCGGCCGTCATAGACCGGCGCACGCCCTTCGCAGGTGCCACTGCCGGCCACCGTGCGGGACAGCAGCGCCATGGCGGACAGCGCGTCGATGGTGCCGCGCCGCGCCTCGACAGGTACTGCCTCCCGCTCCTCGTCATTCGGTGGCACCATCGCCTCCACCACCGGATTGCCGCCCGACCAGGCGAGCACCACAAGCCGGTCCCGGCCCCGCCACACGCCCTCCGACCGATAGGTCGATGGCAGCACGGTTCCGCGGCCCCAGGCGCCGGCGGCGCGGGACACCTGTTCACCGGAGACGAAGGCCGCAGCGACGCCCTGCGTCCGCATCCGGGTCTCGACCCGGTATCCTGCCGGGGTCAGTTCAAAATCCGCCTCCATCTGCAGCACCGTCATACCAGCGGCATAGACGTCATAGATGGCGCGCACGGACTCCGCGGCCGCGTCACGCGGCACGAGGGCCAGACCAACAAGACCGGCGAGGAACCAGGAGCTATGGCGCATCACAGGCATATCGGCTGCGCCAGGCGCTTTCCAAGGACACCTCCCCAGCTTGACACATCCTGGGCTCCGCATTATCCCCCGCACCCCAGGATGGGCGCGTAGCTCAGCGGTAGAGCATCGCCTTCACACGGCGGGGGTCACAGGTTCAATCCCTGTCGCGCCCACCATCCTGCCTCTCACCAGACGTCCGGCACGACACGATCGCCGGAGGGGCCGAAGCCCCCCCGACCTGGCTCGCCGCTTCAGTTCGAGCTTGCAGCGGGCGGCGGACCGCCACGGCCACCCGGGCCGCGCTCGCCCGGACCACGCTCGCCCGGACCACGCTCCTC
>NZ_JAUYTS010000165.1 GCF_030695085.1 Falsiroseomonas sp.
GCGCGAAGGAGGCGTCGGGGCCCAGTCACGGACGCCCCGCCTGCACCAGAGTGCAACCCACCTCACCCCAAACCCAAGGCTTCCTCGGGCCCGGCCTCAAACCGAACCACCCCATTCCACACATAGCGCCGCAGCACACACACCCGCTCACCCCCGCGCGGCACGTAGTCGATCACGTTCACCGAATTCGGCGCGCCCGGCCGCACGCGACTGGAAACCGCGGTGCCCGCATTCACCGCCCAGGCCTGCCCATGCGGCGGCAGCGCCGCGGCGAAGGGCCAATGGATGTGTCCGGCCAGGAACAGATCGGCGCCGGCCTCCACCCAAGCCGCCAAAGCGGCCTCCGCCCCATGGCAGCGGTTGTGCAGATCCTGCGGACGCGCCGCCCACAGCGGCTGATGGGTGACCACGACCTTCAGCGTCCCCGGCGCCTGCGCGCGCAGCTCGCGCGCCACCGCGTCGACCTGCTTCGGTGAGACCTCACCATCGATATGCCGGCGCCGCCGCGTGCTTTTGACGCCTATCACGCACAGCCCCGGCAGCTGCAGGCGCGGCTCCAGCGTGTCGATGCCCAAGCCGTTGCGGTAGCGCGCGTACGGGGTGAACAGCCGCTGCCAGAACGCGAACAGCGGCACGTCGTGATTGCCGGCCAGCACCAACCGCGGCACCGCCGGCAGCGATTCCAGAAACACGCGCGCGCGGCGGAACTGTTCCACCGTCGCGCGTTGAGTGATGTCGCCGGACAGCACGATGGCATCGGGCGCCAGCCTGTGCGCCAGCGCCAGCAGGGCTTCAACCAGCGCCGGCTGCTCGGTGCCGAAATGCGTATCCGACAGGTGCAGGATCCGGCTCATGCCGACTCCGCCGGGCGCGGGCCGGTCGGCACCAGCAGCGGCAGCCGCGTCGAGTCGACCTGAAAACGCAGCGGCGGGCGCATCCGTACGACCTCGCCATCCAGCGCCACCCGCAGGCTGCGGCGGCCCCGCGTCGGCTGCACGATCAGTTCATCGAACACAAAAGACCGGCTGCGCGCATCGTCCGGCCAGTGGCCACTGAGCCCACGCAGAGCCACGCCGAGCAGCTCCCAACGGCTCTGCGGTCGCAGACTGATCCCCAGCAGCCGACCTTCGTCTGTTACCCCGGCCTCGGGCACCCCGAGCTGCTCAAGCTGCAGCCGGTTGATGCCGGCCAGAAAGCTCAGCACCTGTTCGCGATGCTCGCCGTCTTCGCCGCGCAGGCAGAGATCGAGCCGCGGGTGCGGCCGCAGCAGCGTGTTGAA
>NZ_JAUYTS010000166.1 GCF_030695085.1 Falsiroseomonas sp.
GGGCGCGCTGCTGCTGCCGGTGGCCTGGATCAGCCCGCGGCTTGAGATCGCACACATCGCCGAAGGCGCGGGCCCGGAAATCGACGGCGTCCTCGATGAGTCCATCTGGCAGCGCGCGGCAGCCCAGACGGTGCTGACCACGCGCTACGACGCGGACCACGGCGGCGACATTCCGGTCGAGATCCGCGCCCTGCACGACGGCGCCACCGTGTTCATGGCCCTGCGCTGGCCCGACTCCACCCGCAGCGGCGCGCATCTGCCCTTGCGCAAGACCGCCGAGGGCTGGCAGCTCGTGCAACAGGGCTTTGCGCAGGACGATGAGCAGCTCTGGTATGAGGACAAGTTGGCGCTGATGTGGGCGCGCTCGCATGGCCTTGCCGGCGACAGCTTCCAGCACGCGCGCCGCCCGCGCGATGCCGATCCCGCGCCACGCCACGGCCGCGGCTATCACTACACCGACGAGGCCGGCCGCGTGGATGTCTGGCACTGGAAGGCGCTGCGCAACCCGCTGGGCACGCTGGATGACAGTCACTTCGGCGCGGCGCTACCGCCGCAGCCCGGGCAGCGGCGCTATACCGCCGGCTACCGTGCCGACCCCGCCGAGGCCGGTGCAATCGTCGAGAACTGGCAGTGGTTCGATGCCGAGCGCGTGTTGCCGCGGCGGCTGCCGCGCGATCCCGCACAGCTCGCCGCCTTCTCTGAACTGCCCGATCCACAGGCGCCGGGCGTGCAGGTCGACTGGTCGCTGGAGTGGGCGGCCACCCAGCCGTATGCGCCCGAACTCGACACCTATCCGGTCGGCACGCTGATGCCGTCCATCCTGGTGCGCGACCACTACGAGGGCGACCGCGGTGATGTGCTGGCGCGTGCGCACTGGAACGAGGGCTACTGGCAGCTGGAGATCGCGCGCAGCCTGGCCGCGCCGGGTGCCTTCGACTTGCCGATCGAGGACGGCATGGCGCTGTGGATCGCGGTGTTCGACCACAGCCAGACCCGCCATAGCCTGCACCTGCGGCCGCTGATCGTGGCGCTGGAGCGACCATGAGACCTGCGCGGATCACGGGCTTGCTGATGCTGGCCACCGGCGCGCTGGTCGCTTGCGCGTTGAGCGCCTGCCAGCCGGCCGGCGAGGCCGATCACTACAGCGCCGCGGCAGACAGCGCGCGCTACGCCAAGCTCGACGCAGCGGGCCGGGAGCTGGCGCTTGCGGCCGGGCCCTGGGCCTGCGTGCTCGATCGCGACACCGGCCTCATCTGGGAGAACAAGACCGACAACGAAACCCTGCACTACGCCGCGGCCAGCTATTCGTGGTTCGATGCCGACACGCAGGTCGGCGCGCAAGACCTCGGCACCTGTCACCTCGACCGCGAACACCTGCCCTGCGACAGCGCCGATCTTGTGCGGGCGGTGCGAGCCAAGGCGCTGTGCGGGCGCGACGACTGGCGCCCGCCCACGCTCGCCGAGCTGCAGGGCCTGCAGCGACCCGCT
>NZ_JAUYTS010000170.1 GCF_030695085.1 Falsiroseomonas sp.
TGGCGCGCAGGCGCAGCAGCGCCATCACCCTCGCGGCCATCTGCGCTACGCGGTCCGGCTCGGCGCGGTTCACTTGGCGGGTGAAGCCCAGCGCGGCATCGCTTGGCGCCTGATCCTTGAAGCCGATGACGCCGCCCAGCACGCGGCCATCCAGCTCCGGCAGCACCACATGCATGGCGAGGTCCGCCGCCCCCAGCCCGCGCGCCCCGCCGGCCCATGCGGTGCGGGATGTGGTGGCCATGATGGCCTGGATCACCGGCACGCCGCAGGCGGCCAGCACCGGCTGGTCCTGCCCCTCGGCGAAGGCGGTGCAGGCGATGATGAGGGCGGGGTTCAACCGCGGCAGTTCGGCGCGCAGGAAGGCGACCGAGGACGGTTCCTTCAGGCTGGCCACGAAGATCGGCACGGGCATCGCGCCCAGGGCGGCCAGCGCCTCCGCCAGCGCGGTCACCGGCGCCGCATCCTCCGCCAGCTGCATGGAGCGGTAGAAGATGATCGGCACCACCGGCCGTGATTCATCCGGCGCCGGCGGGGCGCCGCGGAAGCCGGCGAGCGGCAGGGTCTCGGCCTCGGTCAGGTCGAGCGTCGCGCCACAATGCCGCGCCATGCGCCGCAGCACGCCGCCGAGATGCGCCACGCCGCCGGCGCGAAACCCGGCGAGCAACGCCGCACAATCCTCCGGCGGTAGGGTGGAGAGTGCGGGCAGGCGCGGGTCCGCCCGGTCCTCGCCCGGCAGCACGGCCAGCGCGATGCCGCGTTCGCGGCAAAATGCCGAAAGTTGCTCGGCGCCGTAGCGCCACCAATCCAGCCCGCCCAGCAGCCGCAGCACGATGATGCGCGCGCCGGCCGCCGTGCGGTCCAGCCAGAGATCCACCGACATCGGGTGACGCAATTCCCGCAGCGGTACCAGGCGCAGTTCGGGCAGCACATCCCGCGCCGCCTCCCAGGCCGCGGCGAGGCCCGCCAGGTCGCTGTCGGTGAAGCTGAGCACCGCCATCGGCGCCGGTGGCTGGCGGAGATCGACGGGCTCCGTCTGCTCATCCAGCGTCGCGGTGGTGGTGTTCAGCAGATGCATGGTTCAGGCTGCGGCCAGGGCTTCGGCGACGGCCGCCGCATCGAAGCCATGCAGGCCGAGCACCACCAGATGCCCCGTGCGCGCCTCCCCCGGCGCCCAGGGGCGGTCGAAATGGTGGCCGACGCGCTGGCCCACGGCCTGCACCAGCAGCCGCATCGGCTTGCCCTGAACCGCGCCGAACCCCTTGGCGCGCAGCACGCCCGGCACGGCGCAGACGGCGGCGACGCGGCGGGCGAGGGCGTTGGCGTCCGTCACCTCCGGCAGCTTCAGGACCACCGAGTCGAAATCCTCGTGGTCGTGGTCCTCCTCATTGTCGTGATGCGTGCGGCGGCCCTCGATCTCGGCTTCGGTGGCGAGGCCGAGGCCCAGCAGCAGGGCCGGGGCGATGCGGCCCTCCCGCGCCTCCAGCACGCCGACCGTGCGCGGCAAAGCGGGAGCCAAGGCGGCGGCGAGGGAAGCGCGGGCGCGGGCCAGCGCCGCATCGTCCAGCAGATCCGCCTTGGTCAGCACGATCAGGTCCGCGCAGGCCACCTGGTCCTCGAACACCTCCTCCACCGGGTCGTCATGGTCGAGCGCCGGGTCGGCGGCGCGCTGGGCGGCGAGTGCAACCTCGTCATGCGCGACGCGCCCCTCGGCCAGGGCGGCGCCATCCACCACGGCGATCACGCCATCTACCGTGACGCGGCCCTTGATGGCGGGCCAGAGGAAGGCCTGCACCAGCGGCTTGGGCAAAGCGAGGCCCGAGGTCTCGATCAGGATGTGATCCGGCCGCGGGTCCCGCGCCAGCAGCTTGTCCAGCGTCGGCACGAAGTCATCGGCCACGGTGCAGCAGATGCAGCCATTGGCGAGCTCCACGATATCCGCCTCCGCGCAGGCGGCGATGCCGCAGCCGCGCAGGATCTCGGCATCCATGCCGATATCGCCGAATTCATTGACGATGACGGCGAGCCGCCGCCCGCCCGGATTCTCCAGCAGATGGCGGATCAATGTGGTCTTCCCGGCGCCGAGGAAGCCGGTGACGATGGTGCAGGGCACCTTCTGCAGACTGGTGCTCATGGGGTGCTCTCCGCGGGCGAAAAGTCGAAGGGGGGGATGCGGGCGATCATGTTGCGCTTCAGCAGCTCGGGCCGCCCCTGCCAGGGCATCAAGCCATCGGCCGAGCCACCGAGCAGGGCGGCGCCCTGTTGCAGGGCTTCCGGCGCGGCTTCGATGTCGAGCTGGCCGAAGACGTAGCTCCAGCCGCCGGGGCGGACGATGGCAGCGGTGGGGCCGCGCTTGCAGCTGGACAGGCATTTCACCGGCTGCACGCGGAAGGTGCCGGAGAGGGCCGTGGCGGCCTCGGCCAGGGCAGCACCGGCGCGCGGCGCATCGGCGGCATCACCCTCCCGCTTGCAAGTGGTGCAGACGAAGATCACGACGTCGGGTGACACGTGGAACCTCCTGCCCGGCGCGGCGCGCGGACAAAAGGGGTGCGTGCGGCGCGCGCCAGCCAGCGCGCCCCTGCCAAAATGGCCCTGCCCCGAGGCACCCCGCCCGGCGCATCCTTGTGTTCGCGGGCAGGTCTCCTGGCTCACGGATCGCCGCAGGGCATCGTCTTCCCGGGCCAAACGCCCAGTGACATGTGATGCCTGCTCACCGTTCACAGTTGCGGGGGCAGCTTCGGCCTGGGGCGGTGAGGCCCCTTCCGAATTCCCTTTTCATCCCCGTCTCCGGGGAACCTTCGAACCGACGCATCAAGCGTCGCGGGGCGGGCCGTGTCAATCGCCGGCATCTCGGGCATGATGCGGAAGTGAGCAGCCTGACATTCATCCTGGGGGGCGCGCGGTCGGGCAAAAGCCGGCGCGCGGAGACGCTGGTGACGGCGCTGCCCCCGCCCTGGAGCTACATCGCCACCGCCGAGGCCTTCGATGCCGAGATGGCGGCGCGAATCGCCGAACACCGCACCCGCCGCGCCGAGGGCTGGGAGACGCTGGACGCGCCGCGCGACCTGCCGGCGGCGCTGGCCCGCGCCCGCCCGCCGGTGCTGGTGGATTGCCTGACGCTGTGGCTGTCCAACCTGATGCTGGCGGAGGCCGATATCGCCGCCGCCGGCGATGCGCTGGAAGCCGCCTTGCGGGCGCATCCCGGCCCGGTGGTGCTGGTCTCGAACGAGGTGGGCGCGGGCATCGTGCCGGCCACCTCGCTCGGCCGGCGCTTCCGGGATGCGCAGGGGGTTCTGAACCAACGCATGGCGGCGCTGGCGGATCATGTGGAACTGGTGGTGGCGGGCCTTCCGCTGCGGCTGAAGTGAGGGAGCGCGGCCGATGAGCGACGACGAAGCCGCGCGTCACCGCGCCAAGATGGAAGCGCGCAAGGCGGTGCAAGATGCGGAGGTTGCCTCCAAGACCATCACCCGGAAGGGCCTGCTGATCGTCCACACCGGACCGGGCAAGGGCAAGTCCACCGCTGCCTTCGGCCTGGCGCTGCGCATGCTGGGCACCGGCGGGCGGGTCGGCGTGGTGCAGTTCATCAAGGGGGCGTGGGAGACCGGGGAACGCGCCGCGCTGGCGCAATTCGGCGACCGCGTGCGCTGGCATGTGATGGGCGAGGGCTTCACCTGGGAAACCCAGGACCGTGCCCGCGATGTCGCCGCCGCGACGCGGGCCTGGGAGATGGCGCGCGCCATGCTGGTCGACCCCGGCATCGACCTGCTGCTGCTGGACGAGCTGAACATCGCGCTGCGCTACGACTACCTGCCGCTGGAGGCGGTGCTGGCCGACCTGGCCGCCCGCCGCCCACTGCTGCATGTGGTGGTGACGGGGCGCAACGCGAAGCCGGCCTTGGTGGAGATGGCGGATCTCGTCACCGAGATGGGCGCGACAAAGCACCACTTCGCGGCGGGGGTGAAGGCGCAGAAGGGCATCGAATTCTGATGGCCCTGGCGCTGATGTTCCAGGGAACCGGCTCCGATGTCGGCAAGTCGCTGATCGTGGCCGGGCTGGCGCGCGCCTTCACCCGGCGCGGCTTGCGCGTGCGGCCCTTCAAGCCGCAGAACATGAGCAACAATGCCGCCGTGACGGCGGATGGCGGCGAGATCGGCCGTGCCCAGGCGCTGCAGGCGCGCGCGGCCGGCGTCGCGCCCTCCGTCCACATGAACCCGGTGCTGCTGAAGCCGCAGAGCCAGGTTGGCGCGCAGATCATCGTCCAGGGGCGCGTGGTGGGGCAGGCGCGGGCGGCGGAGTATCAGCGCCTGAAGCCCGGCTTCATGGCCGCCGTGCTGGACAGCTTCGCCCGCATGCGGGCCGAGGCGGATATCGTGCTGGTGGAGGGCGCGGGCAGCGCGGCGGAGGTCAATCTCCGTGCCAATGACATCGCCAATATGGGTTTTGCACGTGCCGCCGGCGTGCCGGTGGTGCTGATCGGCGATATCGACCGCGGCGGCGTGATCGCCTCGCTCGTCGGGACGCATGCGGTGCTGGATGCCGAGGATGCCGCGATGATCGGCGGCTTCATCGTCAACCGCTTTCGAGGCGACCCTTCCTTGTTCGCGGACGGCATGGCGCTGATCGCGGCGCGCACCGGCTGGGCGGCGCTCGGGCTGGTGCCGCACCTCGCCGATGCGGCGAAGCTGCCGGCGGAGGATGCGCTGGCGCTGGACCATCCGCTGGCCCGCAAGCCCGGCGCGAAGCTCCGCATCGCCGTGCCCATCCTGCCCGCCATCGCCAATTTCGACGATTTCGACCCGCTGGTGGCGGAGCCGGAGGTGGAGGTGGTGCGCGTGCGGCCGGGCCAGGCGCTGCCGGGCGATGCGCATCTGGTGATTCTGCCCGGCTCCAAATCCACTTTGTCCGATCTGCGCGCGCTGCGGGCGGCAGGGTTCGATGTGGATATCGCCGCCCATCTGCGGCGCGGCGGGCATGTGCTCGGGCTGTGTGGCGGCTACCAGATGCTGGGGCGGAGCCTGGCCGACCCGGAGGGCGTGGAAGGCCCACCCGGCCGCGCGCCGGGCCTCGGCCTGCTGGAAGTGGACACCGTTCTGGCCGGCGAAAAGCGCCTGGTGCCGGTGCATGGCCAGAGCCATGACGGCGCCGCACTCGCCGGCTACGAGATGCATATGGGCCGCACCGAGGGCCCCGCCTGCGCGCGGCCCTTTGCCACCCTGGCGGAAGGCGGCGACGAGGGCGCGGTCTCGGCCGATGGGCGCGTGACAGGCACCTATATCCACGGCCTGTTCGGCGCCACGGCGCAGCGCGCCGCCTGGCTCGCCCGCTTCGCCGCCGGTGCGCCGCAGCTCGATCATGACGCGCAGGTGGAGGCGGCGCTGGATACGCTGGCGGCGCATCTGGAGGCGCATCTGGACCTCGACGCGCTGCTCAGCCTTGCAGCGCGAGGAGGATCAGCGCCAGCAGGCCGATGAGCAGCGCATCGGCCGTGCGATACAGGCGCAGCGCGGCGCGGATATCGGCGGCGCCGGCATCGCGCCGTCCATCGCCCATGAAGGCATCCTCGACCAGCACGCCGCCATAGCGGCGCGGCCCGGCCAGCGCGAGGCCGAGCGCGCCTGCCATCGCCGCCTCCGGCCATCCTGCATTGGGCGAGCGGTGGCGGCCCGCATCTCGCCGCAGCGCCCGCCAGGCGCCGCGCGCATCCATCCCCGGCAGCAGCGCCGCCGCGGCGATGATGGCCAGGCCCGAAAGGCGGGAGGCCGGCAGGTTCACCACATCGTCGCAGCGCGCCGAGGCCCAGCCGAAGGCCTCGTGCCGGGGGGTTCGGTGGCCGATCATGCTGTCCGCGGTGTTCACCGCCTTGTAGATCGCCGCCCCCGGCAGCCCCGCCACCGCCATCCAGAAGGCCGGCGCCACCACGCCATCCGAGAAATTCTCCGCCAGGCTCTCGATGGCGGCACGCGCCACGCCGGCCTCATCCAGCGAAAGCGGGTCGCGGCCGACGATATGGGACACCGCCTCCCGCCCCGCCTCCAGCCCGCCTTGTTCGAGCGCCATGGCGACGCGGGCGACGTGGTCGTGCAGGCTGCGCTGGGCGAGCAGGCTGCTGGCCAGCAGCGCAAGCACCACCAACCCGAAGGGCAGCGCCAGCAGCGCCGATTGCAGAAGCAGCCCGGCCCCGCCCGCGACGCAGACCAGCACCAGCAGCGCCGCCACACCGGCCGCCCGCCGGGTGGCGAAGCGGCGGGCGGGCTGGTTCCAGTGGCGGTCCAGGTCCGAGATCAGGCGCCCGATCCAGATGACCGGATGGCCGATCCGGTCCACCAGCCGCTGCGGATAGCCGAAGGCGGCTTCCAGCAGCAGCGCGAGCAGCGCCAGGCCGATCACGCCAGCGCCGCCGCCAGCCGGGCGAGGCCGGCCGCATCCGCCGGCAGGCCGATGCGCAGCCGATCAGGCCAATGCGTGAAACCGCGCACCAGGATGCCGGCGCGGCCGAGCCGGTCCAACGTGCCGGGCGGGGCCTCCACGAAGCGGAACAGATTCGTGCCGCCCAGCACCCGCAGCCCACCGGCCGCCAGCACGCCATCCAGCCGCGCGGCCGCGTCCCGCAGCCATTCCCGTTGCGCCGCCTCCCAGGCGGGATCGGCCAGCGCGGCGAGGCCCGTCCGCAGTGCCGGCCCGGCCACTGCCCATGGACCGAGCAGCGCCTCCAGCCGCGCCGCGAGCGGCTCCGGCGCCACCGCGAAGCCGAGGCGCAGCCCGGCCAGGCCGTGGAACTTGCCGAAGGACCGCAGCACCACCACGCCGCCGCCGGGGACCAGCTTCAGGGCACTGGGCAGGTCCGGATCGGCATCCCCGAATGCCTCGTCCACCACCAGCAGCCCGCCTGCCGCGCGCTGGGTTGCCGCGAGCTTGGCCAGCGCTTCGGCCGGCAGCACGCGGCCGGTCGGGTTGTCGGGGTTGACCACGGTGATGAGGCTGGCGGGCGCGAGCTCGGCCAATGTTGCGACCTCCCGCGTTTCATGCCCGGCCAGCGCGCTGCCGCGGGCATGTTCGGCATAGGTGGGGCCGAGGATGCGCGCCGTGCCGGGCGGGCGCAGCGCCGCGATCATCGGCAGCAGGATCTGCGTGCCCGGCGCGGCAACCACCCGCGCGCCCCGCGGCACGCCCCAGCGCGCCGCGGCCAGGGCGCAAAGCGCGGCATGGTCGGCAGGCTCCGGCAGGCGGGTGAAGCACTCGGCCGGCAGGGTCGGCAGCGGATAGGCGCGCGGGGCGATGCCGGTCGACAGGTCGAGGAAGGGCATCGGCGCCCCCGGGTAGCGCCGGCGCGCTTCGTCCAGATTGCCGCCATGGGCGAGGGGAGGGGCGCTGTCCATGCGGGCCTAGATCGCCCCGTCCGAGCAGGACGGCAAGCGGCGTCAACGGCAGATGTTATTGAATAACATCACAGATCAGACCCGCGAAGCGGCCTCCGCACAGGCGGGGCAGGTGCCCACCAGTTCCACCACCTGGCTGTCCACCCGGAAGCCCGTGCGGTCGCCCAGAACGCCCAGCACGGCGGCGAGCGCGGCATCCTCCAGGTCCCGCACCGTGCAGCATTCGCGGCACACGGCGAAGGCTGAAGGATGGGCGTGGTCGTCATAGGGGGCGGGGGTGCAGCCGCAACTGCCCTGGGTGCTGACGCTGGCCACGAAGGCATTCAGGGTCTCGATCCGATGCACCAGGCCAGCTTCGCGCAGCGCATCCAGCGCCCGATAGACGGTCTGCGGCCCGCGGATGCCCTCAGGCGCCAAGCGGTCCAGCACCTCATAGGCGGTCAGCGCGCGGCCCTGCGCCGCGCGCAGCACCCGCATCACATGCGCCTGGTTGCGGGGCAGCCCGGCGCGCACGGCCTCGGCCGGCGCCGCCACGAAAGCGTTGCGGAGGGACATGCCGGCGCCGAGCCGGGAGAAGGGAACGCTCTTGCACATGCTGTGATCTTATCACATACGCCTGCGGATGACACCTCATCCTACGCTGTCAGGCCTGCCGAATCGTATCCCCCAGCCGGGCACCGGGACGCAAGCCGTCTGGCCGGACCGGGCCGCGCGCTTCTATGCCGCGTCGCTGGATCGCTCCGACTACGGCGCGGCGATCGCTGGCGTGCTGCGGGGCGAGGCGCCGGCCAGCCTGCTGGATATCGGCGCGGGCGCCGGCCACCCCGTCCTGCCCTGGCTGCCCGCCGGGTCCGGCTGGACCGCGCTGGAGCCCAATCGCTACCTGCGCGCCCGGCTCGGACGGCTGCGCCGCACCGGCTGGCCTAGCCTCCGCCCTCTCGATGCGCGATGGGAGTCGCTGCCCGGCCTCGGCCTCGCGCCGCATGACTGGGCCTTCGCCGCCAATATCGGCGCCACCCTCACCGCGCCCCGCGCCCTGCTCGGCCATATGCGCGCCCTGGCGCGGCGGCGCGTGGTCTGGGTGGTGCCCGCCCAGCAGGGGCCGCGCCGCTGGTGCCTGGCCGGCGCGCTGCCGGCCGACCTGCATGGCGAGGATGAGACGCCCGCTCTGCGACAGGTGCTGGCCGCCCTCGGCCCCGAGGCGCCGCAGGACATCCGCCTCGCCCCCTGGACCTTCCGGGCGCATTTCGCGGACCTGCATGCCGCCCTGGCGCATTGCGCCGCGCAGCTTGCCTTGCCGCCCGGCGGCGCCGCCCGGGACAGGCTGGCCGCCACCCTGGCCGCCACGGCGGAGCCGCTGCCCTGCGGCGGCGTCGCGCTGACCGCGCCCAAGCTTTCCGCCCTTCTGATCTGGAATATGTGACCCATGCGCCAGCTTCTCCTCGCCGGTTCGGCCCTTGTCGTGCTCGCGGCCCCGGGCCTGACGCCCGCCGCGGCCCAGGGCGGCCCCTCCGATGTGCGGCTGCCGCCGGTGACGATGCTGGATGAGCTGGTGGTCACCGCCACGCGCCGGCCGGAGCCGCGCTCGACACTGGCCGGCACGGTGCAGGTGATCGACGAGGCCACCATCCGCGCCAGCACGGCGCAGAACCTGACCGACCTGCTGGCCGAGAATGCCGTCGGCTTCTTCAGCGAATGGACCCCGGCGCAGACCAGCATCAACATCCGCGGTGGTTCCAGCGATGGCCAGGGGCGCGACTTCCGCAGCCAGGTGCTGGTGCTGGTGAATGGCCGGCGCGCCGGCACCGCCAACCTCTCCAAGCTCAGCCCGGCCGAGGTGGCGCGCATCGAGGTGATCCGCGGCCCGGCCAGCGTGGTCTATGGCAGCCAGGCGATCGGCGGCGTCATCAACCTGATCCTGCGGGACGGGCTGAATTCCCCCGGCGGGCAGGCCGAGATCCGCACCGGGTCCTGGGGCCTGCTGGAAGGGCGTGTCGGCCAGGGCGGCGTCCTGCCGGAATCCGGCGTGGACTACTATCTCGGCGTCGCCGGCGGGCGGCGCGATTCCTACCGCGCGGGTGGCGGCGGCGAGCAGGGTGGCACGCAGTGGAACCGGCTGGGCGCGCTCGGCGCGCTCGGCGTGCAGACCGGTCTTGGCCGCGTCGCCACCACGGTGCGGACCGATGGCACCTATGATGCGGGCTTCCGCGGCTCTGCCTGGAACACCACGAACAGCGAGGACCGCAGCAACGCCTCGGCCGATGTCACGCTGGACGGCGCGACGCCGGATGATCGCTTCCGCTGGTTCGGCCAGTTCTATGCGGTGCGCGACCAGGACAATCTGCGCTGGCGGTCGCCGGTCCAGCGCAGCGCCGCCGGGCTGCCGGTTCCGGGCACGGATTCGGACCGCAACAACCGCACGCTGGATATCCTGGGCCTGCGCCTGCAGCCTTCCATGCGGCTGTGGCAGGGGGCGGATCTGGTGACGGGGCTGGACCTCGAACACGCCACTTTGCGCTCCACCCGCACACGCATCGGGCTGCCGGGCAGTGGCATCACCTCCCAGGTGCCGCCCTTCGACAATGACCAGACCGAGCAGACGCTGGGCCTGTTTTCCGAGCTGTCGCAGCGCCTGCTGGATGATCGGCTGACGCTGCGCGCCGGCGTGCGCCAGAGCTGGGGCGAGACGCAGCTCGATGCGACGGACAACCAGCCTTTGCTGCGGCTCCGCAGCGCCAGCTACGACGCCACCACCTGGTCCGCCGGCGCCAGCCTGCGCGTGGCGGAGGGTGCGGTGCTGCGCGCCAATGCCGCGACGGGCTTCCGGGCGCCGACCGCCACCGACCTCGCCGCCGATTTCACCGCGCTGGGCGGCGGCCGCACCTTCGGCAATCCGGATCTGAAGCCCGAGACCAGCGTGCAATACGAGCTCGGCTCCGCGCTGTTCCGCCCGGGCTGGCGGGCCGACCTGGCGCTGTTCCAGAACACCATCAGCGACCGCATCACCACCAGCCCACGGCAAGGCGTGGCCAATACCTCGGACTATGTGAACAATCCGGGCGACATCGTCGTGCGCGGGGTGGAACTGCAGTGGCAGGGGGATGTGGCGCGCGCGCTGGGCATCACCGATTGGCGCTGGACCACCTTCGCCAATGCGTCCTGGAATTTCGACATGGTCGATGAGGGCGCGCAGCTCAGCCCGACGGTCAATACCCGCACCGCGCAGCGCATGTACCGCTACCAGGCGGCCTTCGGCACCACCGTCGGGCAGCCGCGCTGGGATGTCACCGTGACCGGCATCCTGCGCGGCCCGATGTACTACGACACCGAGGAGAACCTGCTGATTCCGGAGGCCGAGCCGTATCGCAGCTTCATCCACCGCAAGGACCCGGTCTGGGTGTGGAATTTGCGCGGCAGCTTCCAGCCGATGCCCGATGCCGCGCCGGGCCTGCGCGTCTTCGGCGCCATCAACAATGTCTTCGACACCAACTACCACCCGATCTTCATCGCCACCGCCGGCGATTCCTTCCAGGGCGATGCGCGTTTCGCCAATGGCGGGCGCGGCAATTCGGCGCCGGGGCGGGAATTCACCGCCGGGTTGCGCGTGTCATTCTGAAGCTGCCGCGCCGCGTGCTGCTCGCGGCACCGCTGCTGGTGCCGGGGGCGGCGCGGGCGGCCGGCTGGCCGCGCGTGCTGACGGATGGGCTCGGGCGTCGCGTCACCCTTGCGCGGCCGCCCCAGCGGATCGTCGCCATCTTCGCCTCCAACACGGAGATGCTGGCGGCGATCGGCGCGCTGGACCGCGTGGTGGGGATCGAGGCCTACACAAGTTTCCCGCCCGAGGTGCAGGGCCTGCCGCTGGTCGGCGGACGGCTCGGCTTCTCGGCCGAGGCCATTGCGCGGCTCGGCGCGGACCTTGTGGTGATGACACCCGCCCGCAGCGCTGCTCATGCGCTGGTCGAGCCGATGGCGCGCATCGGCGTGCCGACCCTGGTGGTGACGCATCGCGACCTGCCGCAGATCTTCGGCAACCTTCGCCTGCTGGGCATGGCCACGGGGCAGGAGGCGGTGGCGGAGGCGCTGGTGGCGCGGCTGGCGGCGCGGCTCGCCGTGGTGCAGGCGCGTCTGGCGGGGCGAGCCCCGGTGCGGGTGTTCATGGAGACCTCCAGCACCGGGCGCGGCGTCTATGGCACCATCCGCCCCGGCAGCTACAGCTGGGACGCGGTGCGGCTGGCCGGCGGCGAGAGCGTCTTCCCGGATCTGTCCGCAAACGGCCCGCCGCTTGTCTCGGCTGAGGCGATCCTGCGCGCCGACCCAGATGTCTACCTGGTGGCCGGACGGCCGGACCAGGCGGCGGAGGTGTCGGCGCGCACCGGCTTCGGCGCTCTGGCCGCGGTGCAGGCCGGCCGCGTGCGGGTGGTCAGCCGAGCAAACTTCCTGATCCCCGGGCCGCGCGTGGTGGATGGGGTGGAAAGCCTGGCGCGGCTGTTGCACGGGGTGGCCGCATGATCGCCTGGCTGTTGCCGCCGCTCGGCCTGCTGGCCGGGCTGATGCTCGGCGCGGTGACGCTGACGCCGGCCGAGGCGTTGGCCCTGCTGGCGGACCCGGCGCAGCCGGTGGCGCAGCTGCTGCTGCAATGGCGGCTGCCGCGGGTGCTGGCGGCGGGCTGCGTCGGCGCGCTGCTGGCGCTCGGCGGCACGGTGTTCCAGGGCGTGTTCCGCAATCCGCTGGCCGAGCCCTATCTGCTGGGCAGCGCCGGTGGGGCCGCGGTGGGGGCGACGGTGGCGCTGCTGGTCGCGCTGCCCCTGCCGCAGGGCCTGGCGCTGCCTGTATTCGCCTTCTGCGGCGCCTGGGCGGCCACCTGGCTGGTGCTTGCGCTGGCGCGGCTGGCGGATGGCACCTCCGTCGCCGCGTTGCTGCTGGCCGGCGTGGCCGTCGCGGCGCTGCTCGGCGCGGTACGGTCCTTCCTGATGCTGGCGCTGTCGGATGAGACGGTGAGCCTGCAGGCGGTGCTGGCCTGGTCGCTGGGCGGGGTGCAGACGCCGTCCTGGCCGGAACTCGGCCTGCTGGCCGCGCTGACGGCCGCGGCGCTGCTGCTGTGCCGGGGGCTGGCGCGGGGGCTGGACCTGCTGGGGCTGGGCGAGGCGATGGCGGAAAGCTACGGCCTGGCGGTGCGGCGCTTCGTCGGGCTGGCGGTGCTGGCCGGTGCCTTCGTCGTCGCCATCAGCGTGGTCTGGGGCGGGCTGGTGGGCTTCGTCGGGCTGATGGCGCCGCATCTGGCGCGCTGGACCTCTGGCCCGCTGCATGCCCGGCTGCTGCCGCGGGCGGCGGCGATCGGGGCGGGGCTCGCCATGCTGTGCGACGGCGCCGCCCGCGCTTTGCTGCCGCCGGCGGAGATCCCCCTTGGCCTGGTGACCGCCGCCATCGGCGCGCCCTTCTTCCTGCTGGTCCTGGCACGGGAGGCGCGGCGTGGCTGAGGCGGTGCTGCGGGCGGAGGGGGTGGGCTACCGGCTGGGCGCGCGGGCGCTGGTGGCGGATGTCGCGCTGGAATTGCACACGGGCGAAGTGCTGGGCCTCATCGGCCCCAATGGGGCGGGCAAGAGCACGCTGCTGCGCCTGATGGCCGGGTTGCTGCGCCCGACCGCCGGCGCGCTGCATCTGCACGGCCGCGCCCTGGATAGCTTTCCGGCGCGGGAGCGCGCTCGCCGCATCGGCTACCTGCCGCAGCATTTCGCCCCGCACTGGGACTACACGGCGCGGGAACTGCTGCGCCTGGGGCTGGAGCGCGGCGGCGATCCCTCGGGGCTGGAGGCGGTGGCGACCCGGCACGACATCACCGCCCTGCTGCCGCGCCGATGGTCCAGCCTTTCAGGCGGGGAACGGGCGCGGGTACTGGCGGCCTCCGTGCTCGCCACCCGGCCTGAACTGGTGCTGGCCGATGAGGCGACGGCGGCACTGGATGTCGGGCAGTCGCTGGCACTGATGCGGCGGCTTCGTGCGGCGGCGCAGGCGGGCGCGGCGGTCGCGGTGGTGGTGCATGACCTGAACCTGGCCGTCGCTTGGTGCGACCGCATCGCCCTGCTGCATCAGGGGCGGCTGCAGGCCCTGGCGACCGCGCCGGCGCTGGCCGAGGATCCGAGGCTGGACGCGGTGTTCGGCGTGGTGTTTGAGCGGGTCCGGACGCAGGCGGGATGGATGCTGAACGCCAGGGCAAGACGCTGCGAGGGCGACCGGGAGCCTCCCTAGGCCACCTGCCGCCAAGCCGCGTCTGCTGGGCTGGCTTTGCGGCCGCATCGCGGCCACGATATGAGGCACCGCGGCGTCCCCGCATGCGGGCGCTGCCCGGCGCCGTCGCGATGGAAATGCTGACGCCGTCCAGGTCTCGGGCAACACCCGATCTGCATGCCGCCTGCGCGGCCCGGGGATGTTGCGGTTACTGTTGCCGGCTTGGCATGACGGAGGCGTTGCATGATGCGGCTCATCATCGGGGGCAAGTGGTCCTCGACCTGGACCATGCGGGGCTGGCTCGCCTGCCGCCTGTCCGGCCTGCCCTTCGAGGCGGAGACACTTTTCCTCTCGCGCCCGGACAGCAAGGCGAAGCTGGCCGAGGTGTCGCCCACCGGTCTGATTCCGGTGCTGATCCACGACGGCTTCCAGGTGACGGATACGCTGGCAATCGCGGAATATCTGTGGGAACTCGCGCCGGCTTCCGCCATCTGGCCGCAAGACCGGCTGGCGCGCGCCGCCGCGCGTATGTCGGCGGCCGAGATGCATGCGCATTTCGTGGAACTGCGCGCCGCGCTGCCGATGAACCTGGTGAAGCGCTGGCCGATCGCGCATGGCCTGCCTTCCAACGTGAAGCTGCTGGCCCGCCCTGGCGTTGCGACGAATGTGGCGCGGGTGCAGGAAAGCTGGCGACAGACGCGCGCCGCCTGGGGTTCCGGCGGACCCTACCTTTTTGGCGCCGACTTCACCTTTGCCGATGCGATGTGGGCACCGATGGCGAGCCGCTTCCGCACCTATGCCGTGCAACTCGCGCCAGATGCGCAGGCCTATGCCGACGCCGTCCTGACCCATCCGCTGGTGGCGGAATGGATCGCCGGCGCAGAGGCGCAGGCCCGCGAGATCGGCTGGGACGCCTGCGCCGCGTTTCCCTGAGGCGGGACGTGGGTCAGCTGCGGCCGGAGCCACATCGCGCCGCAGCAGCTCTCGCCAGCTAGGCTCCGGGCCTGCGTAGCGCCGCGGCCAGCAGCGCCCGCGTGTACTCCTGCGCCGGCGTGTCCAGGACCGCGTCGCGCGGTCCTGATTCCACGATGCGTCCGCCTTGCATCACCACGATCCGATCCGCGATTTCCTCGACCACGCCGAGGTCATGTGTGACGAACAGGCAGGCGAAGCCGCGGCGCCTCTGCTGGTCACGCAGCAGCGCCAGGACCTGCTTGCGTACGGTCGCATCCAGTGCGCTCACCGCCTCATCGGCCACGACAAAGGCGGGGTCGCGCACCAGGGCGCGCGCGATGGCAACCCGCTGCCGCTGCCCGCCCGACAGCGCATGCGGGAAGCGCGCGCCCAAGCCGCCAAGCCCGACCTCGTCCAGCATGGCATCCGCGCGACGGTGGCGTTCCGCCATCGCCATGCCGGCGGGCAGGCGCAGCGGTTCGGCCACGATGTCGCGCACGCGCATGCGTGGATCGAGGGAGGAATACGGGTCCTGGAACACGATCTGGCAGGCCAGGCGGAAATCGAGCAGCGCGGGGCCGCTCTGCCGTGTCATATCGGCGCCGCGGAACAGCAGTTGCCCGCTTGCACTTTGCACCAGTCGCAGCATGGCACGCCCCAGCGTCGTCTTGCCCGAGCCGGAGCCACCGACCAGCGCCACCACTTCGCCCGGATGGATGGCGAGGCTCACATCGTCCACGGCCGCGAACATCTCCGCGCGACGGAACAAGGCGCCGCGCTTGGGGTAGGTGACGGACAGGCCCCGCGCCTCGATCAGCGGGGCCGAGGGCGGTCGGGTTGGCCGCGCCACGCCGCGCCGGGGCAGGGCATCCACCAAGGCGCGGGTGTAGGCCTCGCGCGGGTGGTCGAGCAGCGGCGCGGCGGGGCCTTGCTCCACGGCGCGGCCATGCTGCATCACCAACGCACGGTCGGCGTAGCGCGCCACCAGGCCAAGGTCATGCGTGATGAGCAGCAGCGCCGTGCCATGCTCGCGCGCCAGGCCCGACATCAGGTCCATCACCTCGGCCTGGGTCAGCGTGTCCAGCGCCGTGGTGGGCTCGTCCGCGATCAGCAGGCGTGGCCGCAGCAGCATCACCGAGGCCAGCATGATCCGCTGCCGCATCCCGCCCGAGAATTCATGCGGGAAGGCGTTCAGCCGCGATGCCGCGTCGGTGATGCCCACGCGCTCGAGCATGGCGATGCAGGCGTCGCGGCGCTGGGTGCGGGAGAGGCTTGTGTGCAACGCCAGCCCTTCCTCCATCTGCGCGCCGATGCGGTGGGCGGGGTTCAGTGAGGTCATCGGCTCCTGGAACACCATGCCGATGCCGGGGCCGCGCAGGCGGCGAAGGGCGGCGGAATTGGCGGCCAGCGCCGCACCCTCGAAGCGGACCTCGCCGCCATCGGGCGCCAGCCCCGGTGGCAGCAGGCCGATGACCGCGCGCGCCGTGGCCGACTTGCCCGAGCCGCTTTCGCCCACCAGCGCCAGCGCCTCGCCGGGCGCGATGCCGAAACAGAGTTCCTCCACCACGCGGCGACCGCCCGCGGCGATGGACAGCCGGTCCACCTCCAGCACCGGCGTCATGTGCAGTCCCGCGGGTCGAGCAGGTCGCGCAGCGCGTCGCCCAGCAGGTTCACGCCGAGCAGGCAGGTCGCGATCATCACGCCCGGTGCGATGGACAGCAGCGGCGCCTGGTCCATGAAGGGGCGTGCCGAGGCCAGCATGTTGCCCCAGGTGGCGGCCGGCGGCGGCACGCCGAGGCCGAGGAAGGACAGGGCGCTTTCCGCCAGGATGATCCAGCCGAACAGCGAGGTGGCGAGCACGATCACGGGTGCTGCGGTGTGCGGCAGCACATGGCGCAGCAGCGTGTAGCCCTCCGAATTGCCAAGTGCGCGTGAGGCTTCCACGAACTCCCGCTCGCGGATGGAGAGCACGCTGCCGCGCACCACCCGCGCCACGCTCGGCGCATAGGCCAGCCCCAGCGCGAGCACGATGCCCCATCGCGACGGTCCCAGCACCGCAAGCAACCCCAGCGCCAGCAGGATGCCCGGGAAGGCCAGCAGCGTGTCGTTCACCGCGCCCAGGATGCGGTCCGTCCAGCCGCGCAGGAAGCCGCCGGCCAGTCCCATGGCCATGCCCAGCGCCAGAGCCACCAGCACGGTGGAGGCTGCGACGGTGAGGCTGGTGACCGCACCCTCCATCAGGCGCGAGGCCACGTCGCGCCCGAATTCATCGGTGCCGAGCCAGTAGTCGTTTGAAGGCGGCACAAGGCGACGGCGCAGATTGGTCCGCACCGGATCATACGGTGTCCAGACCAGCGCGGTGGCGGCCACGGCGACGACGAATCCCAGCAGCGTGCCGCCGATGAGCAGGTTGGGGCGCAGCCGCATCTCAGCCCGCCGTCACGCGTGGGTCGAACACGGGGTAGAGCAAATCCACCACCAGATTCACCACCACATAAATCACCGCGATGAACAGCATGACGCCTTGGATCACGGGGTAGTCGCGCGCGAAGATCGCCTCCACCAGCAGGCGGCCCAGGCCGGGCAGGGTGAACACCGTCTCGATTACAGCGATGCCGCCGAGCAGGCTGCCCATGATGAGGCCGATCAGCGTCAGCGTCGGCGCGAAGGCATTGGGGAAGGCGTGGCGCGCCAGCACGCGCCATTCCGGCACGCCCTTGGCACGCGCATGGGCGATGTAGTCCAGCCGCAGCACCTCGACGGTGGAGGCGCGCGCCATGCGGATCAGCACGCCCGTCTCGATCAGCGCCAATGTGGCGACAGGCAGCGCGATGTAGTGCAGCGCGCCCCAGAAATCCTCGGCGAAGGTAACGTAGCCCACGACGGGAACCCAGCCGAGCCACAGCCCGAACACCAGCAGGAAGATCAGCCCCAGCCAGAAGGACGGGATGGAGAGCAGGAAGGTCGCCGCCGCCACCGCCGCCACATCGCCCCAGGAATTCTGCTTCCAGGCCGCCAGCATCCCCAGCGGCACCGCGATCAGCACGGCGATGGCGACGGAGGCGAAGACGATGGCCGCCGTCACCTGGAAGCGTTGCAGGATCAGCGGCCCCACGGCCTCTCCACTGGTGATGGAACGGCCGAGATCCCCCCCCGCCGCGCGCTCGACCCAGAGCGCGAACTGCATCAGTATCGGGCGGTCCAGCCCGTAGGCGACGCGCAGGTCGGCGACCGATTCCGGGGTGGCCGCGTCGCCCAGGATGACGGTGGCGGGATCACCGGGGATGAGGCGCATCAGGAAGAAGACGCTCGCCGCCACCAGCACCAGGGTGGGCAGGGCGACGAGCAGCCGTTTGATGACGTAGCCCAGCACCTCAGCGCTGCACCTGCACGCCCCAGGCGCGCGGCGCATCCACCGCCCAGGTGCGGTAGCCCTGGACATGGGCGGGCGTGACCGCGTGCGTGACGGAGGAGTACAGCGCCACGACCGGCACATCCTCCATCAACTGGCGGAACATCGCCTCGAAGGTGGCGCGGCGGCGGTCAGCATCCGTCTCGCGCATCGAGGCATCAAGCATGGCCTGCACCTCCGGATTGTCCCAGGCCTTGCGCGGCTGCGTCGCCTTGGGGCCGGTGAACATCTCGAAGGACAGCGACGGGTCGAGCCGGGCCGAGAAGCCGAAGGCCATCATCTGGTATTCGCCGCGGGTGTAGCGCTGCAACTGCGTGGCCCATTCCAGAACTTCCAGCTCCAGATTGATGCCGGCGTCACGCAGCATGTCCTGGGCCAGCACCGCGATCTCGTAGAACGCCTCGTAGCGGCGGGTGGTGACGATGCGGATGGGCTGGCCGCGATAGCCGGCCTCCTGCGCCAGTCGCCGCGCGGCGGCCAGATCACGCGCCGGCACCACCGACATGGCGGGCGTGTGGAAGCCCGACCCCACCGGGATCGGCGCGCGGGAAGGGCGGGAGCTGCCCTCGGTGACCGCGCGCACCAGCTCCGGCACGTCCAGCGCGAGGGCGATCGCGCGGCGCATCCGTACATCGCGCAGCACCGGGTCGGTGGTCTGCATCAGGATGATTTGCAGATCGAAGGAGGGCGAGGAATGCACGCTCATTCCGGGCCGACCGCGCAGGTCCGGCAGATCCCGCGTACGGGCATCGGGCAGCACGTCGATGTTGCCGGCCAGCAGTGCGGCGCGCGCTGCCGCGTCATCGGGGATGATGGTGAAGCGCACGCGGTCCACCATGGGTGTCTTGTTGCCGGCCAGGCCGTCAGGCTCACCCGGGAGCGCCAGGTATTCGGCGAAGCGCTCCAGCTCCACGAACTGTCCGCGGCGCCACTCGCCCAGGCGGAAGGGGCCGGTGCCCAGGGGGGCACGCCAGGTGCCATCGGCATTCAGGCTGTCGCGGTGGAAGATACCCGTCTGCCCGCAATCGGGACGGGCCAGCATGGTGAGGAACAGCGAGGATGGCGCTTCGAGGCGCATCACCACCGTGTGCGGATCGGGCGTCTCGACCGCGGTCAGCCGTGTCACGGCACTGTCGAGATCGCCCCGGCAGCGCCAATTCGTCTCGCGCTTCCGATAGCGTTCCATCGCGAAGGCGACATCGGCGGCAGTCAGCGGCTGGCCGTTGTGGAAGCGCACGTCGCGGCGCAGCGGAAAGGTATAGGTGAGGCCGTCCGCTGAGATATCCACACGCTCGGCCAGCATCGGTGCGATCGTGGCGTCGCCACGCAGCGCCACCAGCCCTTCCAGCACATGCCACATCAGGCCATCGGTATTGGCGTCGCGATTCACGCCGGGGTCGGTTGACCGGATATCCGCGTTCAGGCGGATGCGCAGGGTTTCCTGCGCGGCGGCGGGCGCGGCCATGCCGAGACCCAGGCTGGCGGCGAGCGCCAGGAGCGATGCGCGCAGACGCATGAACCGATACCCCTGTCTTGAACTTCGATTTGGTTCTTCATTTGCAGGAAATACCAGGATGGGCGTAAACACAAGCGCGATGATGTCGGCCGCCCCCCTGCACCACGAATTGGCCCGCGCCGCGCGGGCGCTATGGCTGGCTGAGGCCACGCCGCCCGGCACGCCGGTGACCGAGGCCGCGCTCGCCGCACGCCTCTCCGTTTCGCGCACGCCGCTGCGGGCCGCGCTGCGCCTGCTGGAACAGGCTGGCGTCACCGCCCGCAGCGGCCGCGCCATGGTCGTGGCGGATCTGGCGCGCGACCTGCCCGACGAAGCGGCGCGCGACCCGGCCGAGATACTGGCCGCCGACATCGTCCGCACCCATGCGAGTGGCGCCTTGCAGGGCCCGCTGCGCGAGGCAGACCTGATGCGCCAGCTCGACCAGCCGCGCGGCGTCGTCGCCCGTGCGCTGGGGCGGCTGGAAAGGCTGGGCGTCGTGGCGCGTAACCCGGCGCAAGGCTGGCATTTCGCGCCCGGCCTGACCACGGTGGAGGATCGCGCGGCGGCGCATCGCTTCCGGCTCGTGCTGGAGCCGGCCGCCCTGCTGGAGCCTGGCTACCGGCTTGACCCCGGCTTCGCACGCAACATGCGCGTCGGACACGAGGCGGTGCTGGCCCGGCCCTGGCGGGACCGGCACGCGGTCGGCTTCTTCGAGATGAACGCGGCCTTCCATGCCGGGCTGGCATCGGGCAGTGGCAATCGCTTCTTTGTCGACACGGTGGAGGCGCAGAACCGCTTGCGCGCGCTGCGCAACACCGATTGGCGCTTCGGTGCCGAACGCGCCCATGCGTCCTGCCGCGAGCATCTGCGCGTGCTGGACGCGCTGGAATCCGGCAATCCGCCGCGTGCCGCCGCCCTGCTGGTGGAGCATCTGATGAGCGCCGGGCCATGATGGCGCAGCACCCGCTGTGGGAGGCCACGGCCGAGCCCGCCCCCGCAATGCAACTATTGCAGGGCACGGCCGAGGCGGAGGTGGCGATCATCGGCGCCGGCTTCTCGGGCCTGTCCACCGCGCTGGCCCTGGCGGAGCGCGGCGTGGCGGTGACGGTGCTGGAGGCGGTGGCGCCGGGTGCTGCGGCCTCCGGCGCCAATGGCGGACAGGTGATTCCGGGATTGCGGCATTTCGTGGCGGATCTCATCGCCGAATATGGCGAAACTCTCGGCCGGCGCCTGCACGAACATGGCGCGCGGGACGCCGATGCCACCTTCGCGCTCATCGCGCGCCACGGCATTATCTGCGAGGCCACGCGCAAAGGGTGGCTCCAGGTTGCCGACAGCGCCACGGAACTCACCGCCTGCCACCAGCGCGCCCGCGCCTGGGCCGAATGGGGCGCGCCGGCCCGCGCGCTCGATGCCGAGGAGGTGCGCGCCATGACCGGAGCCGAGGGCTATCTGGGCGGCTGGATGGATCTGCGCGGCGGCACGGTCCAGCCGCTGTCGCTGGCGCGCGGGCTGGCGCGGGCGGCGCTGGCGGCGGGTGCGCGCATCCACGCCCCCGCGCGCGTCACCGCCATCCAGCCCGATGGACGCGACTGGCGCCTGACCACGGCCACCGGCAGCCTGCGCGCGCGGCGCGTGCTGCTGGCCACCAACGCCACGGGCGGCGCGCTGTGGCCCGGTCTGGCCGCCACCATGATTCCGGTCTGGTCCTTCCAGACCGCCACCGCTCCGCTGCCCGCAGGCAGCCCGGTGCTGCCGGGCCACCAGGCGGTGTCGGACACGCGGCGCGTGCTGCGCTACTGGCGGCGCGATGCCGCGGGCCGCCTTGTGGTGGGCGGCAAGGGCACGCTGCGCGCGCCACGCGGACCGCATTCCTTCTCGGTGCCCGAACGCATGCGCGCGCGGCTCTATCCCGCCCTGCCGGATGCGCCGCCCGAATACTGGTGGGGCGGCCAGGTGGCGGTCACGCCCGGCCGTCTGCCGCGCCTGTTCCGGCTTGCCGAGGGTGTCTTTGCCACCCTGCAGTGCAACGGCAAGGGCGTGGGCTGGTGCACCGCCTCCGGCCCCGCCTTCGCAGATCTGCTGACGGGTGCCGATGCGCGCGACCTGCCGCTGCCGCCCATCACCAAGCTGCGTCCGATTCCCCTTCACCCGTTGCGCACGCTGTATGCCGCTGCCGGATCGCTCTGGTTCCGGACCCGCGATGCGCTCGACCGCGCGAGGCCCACGCCATGAACCTGATCCGCAACACGCGGGAGCCGGAGGAAGGTTTCTGGCTGCCCTTCACCGCCATGCGTGCCTTTCACGACGCACCCGTGCTGTTCGAACGGGCGGAGGGCATGCACTACATCACGCCCCAGGGACAGCGCGTGCTGGACATGATGGCGGGCCTGTGGTGCGTGAATGCCGGCCACGCGCATCCGCGCGTCACGGCTGCGATCCGTGAGGCGGCGGGGGTGCTGGACTTCGTCTCCTCCTTCCGCATGTCGCACCCCGCGGCCTTCACCTTCGCCCGCCGCCTGCTGGATGCGGTGCCAATGATGGGCCGGGCGTTCTTCTCCAATTCGGGGTCCGAGGCGGTGGACACGGCGCTGAAGATCGCGCGCGCCTATCACCGCGCACGCGGCGATGCTGGGCGGACCAAGTTCATCGGGCGTGCCAAATCCTATCATGGCGTTGGCTTCGGGGGGCTCTCGGTGGGCGGCATCGCCCGGCACAAGCGCGATTTCGGGCCATTGCTGGCGGATGTGTTCCACATGCCGCTGCCGCACGACCCGGCCCAGCGCTTCCTCACGGCGCGACCCACGGAGGATGCACGCTGGATGGCGGCGCTGGAGGACATCCTGTTCGTGCAGGACCCGTCCACCATCGCCGCCATCATCGTGGAACCGGTGACGGGCTCGGGCGGCGTGTATCCGCCGCCAGTGGGCTACCTGGAAGGGCTGCGCGCCATCTGTGACCGGCACGGCATCCTGCTGATTTTCGACGAGGTCATCACCGGCTTCGGCCGCCTCGGCACCTGCACCGCCGCCGAGGCGCTCGGCGTGACGCCCGACATCATGACCATGGCCAAGGGACTGACCAATGGCGCGGTGCCGATGGGTGCGACACTGGTGACGCAAGCGGTGTTCGAGGCCTTCATGGCGCAGCCGCGCGGCGCGCCGGAATTCATGCATGGCTACACCTATTCGGCGCATCCGCTCGCCTGCGCCGCTGGCATGGCAACGCTGGACGCCTACCAGCAGGAGGGGATGTTCGAGGCCTCCGCCCGCATCGCCGAACCCTTCCGCGCCGCGCTGCTGTCGCTGCGCGACGCGCCGCATGTGGTGGATGTGCGTTGCTGCGGGCTGCTGGGCGCGGTGGACCTCGCCGCCCGCGCAGATGCCCCCGGCGCACGCGGCGCGGAGGTGGCGGACCATTGCCTTGCCGCCGGCGTGCTGGTGCGCGCGGCGGGCGACATGATGGTGCTGTCGCCGCCGCTGGTGGTCAGCGAGGCGCAGATCGGTGCGACGGTGGACGCGCTGAAGGCCGCATTGCGGACGGTGGCCTGATCACTCTGCGGCCCGCGCCACCCGCGCCGGGTCCAGGCTGTAGCTCGTGAACTGCCGGTTCAGTGCCGGCAGGGGCGCGATCTCCATGTGGCCCTCCGCGGGCCGCATGAGGATCATCGCCACCGTGGCCGAGAGATTCCCGCCGAGATTCATCCGCGGCGGGCGGCACACCGACCAGGGCGTTTGCCAATCATCGAACAGGGCGGCGCGCAGATCATCCATCGTCAGGGTCCCGCGCTTCGCCGCCAGCGCCGCCCGGACGCGCCGGTCGCGGTAGACGCTGTCAGGGGTGGTGGCGATGCCGGTGTCGCGCAGCTTGGACAGCGCGATGGGCGAGCGCCAGTTGTTCGCATGCACCAGCAACCCCTCCTCGGGGTCCAGCAGGAAGCTCTCCTCCGGCGCGCTCTCGATATCCAGCGCCCAGCCCGAGCCATGCGAAAGCATCACGTTGTTCGAAGCGGATTTCGGTGTGGCGTAGATGGTCCGCACCGCCAGCGCCACATGCGACTGCTCAAGCACCTTGCGGCGCAGCAACGAGAGCGGGATGCCCTGCGTCTGGTAGTCGCGGTCGCTTTCCAGGTAGTTGGCCGTGATGGCGATGCCAGCCGCGTTCAGCCCGGCCCGCGACAGCCCGCCGGCTTCGACGAAGGTGAGGATGTCCGGCCCGTCCTCGCGGCGGATGCGTAATACCACGCCGGTCTCGGCGCATTCGGATTTCCAGTCCCAGTTCTGGCCGTGCAATAGCGTGCCATCCGCCGTGGCCTCGGGCAGCAGGATGGCGCCGGTGCAGCCATCGGGGTCCGCCTCCGGCAGCAGGCCGCGCTTGGCCAGTTGCAGAATCTCGGTGCGGCAGTTCAGCAGCATCACATCCTCGAACGCCACATCGGCGCCGCGGGCGATGCCGCGCATCTCCGCCACATAGTCGGCGTCGAAGTTCTCCACGCGCGGCACAAAGGCGCGGGCCAGCCGATGAATGCGCGCCGCATCCATCCCGCCGGCCGAAAGCTGTGCGTGGTAATGGCCGATACTGCGGTGCACGCGCGCCGCAGCCTGGCGGCCATAGGAGAGGCCGCGAGCCTCGGCCCGGCCCGAGATTTCGAAGAGCGGGAAGGGAGGTGGGATGGGGTGATCCATGGTTTTCCCTCGCGAGCAAATACCAGGGCAGCCTTGCATGATGCGGCGG
>NZ_JAUYTS010000187.1 GCF_030695085.1 Falsiroseomonas sp.
GCGCATCCGGCGGCGCGCGGGAAGTGCGGCTCGCCATGGAAGACTGGCTGGCACGTGGCACTGATCTGGCATTGTGGCAGACGGGTCTGGCCGCAAAGCCGGTGGATGATCCGGCGGATGTCTGGCCCGCGCCCGGCCATCCGGCCGGTTTCGACCTGCACGGTGTGCGCTGCACCGGGCCGGTGCTGCAAACCCTGGCGCACCTCGCCGATGCGAGTTCCGGGCCGTCCCTTCCCTGGCTGCAAGCCCACCGGCCGCTGCTGGAATCTGCCGCCGGGCTGCCGCTGGCGATGTCCGGCGTGGCGGCAGCGGCCTTGCTCGATCTCGGCTGCACAGCGGCGCAGGGAGAAATGCTGCATTTGCTGCTGCGGCTGCCGGGCGCCGCGGCGCATGCCCTGGAACAAAAGGATTACGGCCACAAGAATTTTCCGTTTTTCCGCACCGAACTGGAAAACGACCCCGGCCCCGCCCAGAACGCTGGGAATCTTGCGGAGGGAGGGGCGTGAAGGGACCACAACTGTTGGAGCAGCATGTCGGGCGGCTCGCCACCCGCATGGGAGCGGTTTTTCCAGGCGAACGCGCGGTATTCCGTGGCCATGACCTGCACGCATCGCTCAAGGACCTGGACTGGCTGGAGCTCTACCTGTTCGGCATCACCGGCCGCCGCTACACGCCGCAACAGATAAGAGTAGTGCAAGCCATCTGGAGCTTCACCAGCTACCCGGATGCGCGCCTGTGGAACAACCGCGTGGCGGCGCTGGCGGGCACAGCGCGCAGCACTGGTACTCTCGGCATCGCCGCCGCGCTCGCCGTTTCCGAAGCGCAGATATACGGTCGCGGCATCGATCTGCGTGCGATCGATTTCCTGATCCGGGCCAAGACCCACGTCGATGCGGGCGAAGATTTGGCCGAGCTGGTGCGCGCAGAGCTCAAGCGGCAGAGGGGAATCGCCGGCTACGGGCGGCCGATCGTCTCCGGGGACGAGCGCATCGTCCCGATGATGGCGCTGGTACGCGAAACAGGCCTGGTCGGTGGACCGCATCTCAAGGTTGCGTTCGAGGTGGAAAAAATTCTGCTCGCCGGGCGCTGGCGATTGCGCATGAATTATGCTGCGCTGGCAGCCGCGCTGGGCGCTGATTTTGGCATGTCGCCACGCGAGTATTATTTTTTTGTTATTCCGGCCTTTCTCGCCGGCATGCCGCCATGCTATCTGGAGGCGGCGGAGAAACCGGCCGGCCTGTTGTTTCCGCTGCCTTGCCGGATTATGCTTTACGAAGGCGTTCCACGCCGTAGCTGGCGGGATTCCGTCGCTAATACCTGATGCTCGATCTGAGGGCAAACCTGTCCTTGCGCTGGGGCGAGCATAAAAAAGAAGAAGAGTCGGCGCGCATTCCGGCGCCAAGGGGGGGTGTCATGAAGAGATCGATTGCGCGGTTAGTGGCCGCGGCACTGGCCGTCGCGTGGGCCGGCGCCTGCGCCGACCAGGGGGGCGAGGAAGAGGATCTGGCGCTGGCCTACGGCGACAAATCCTTCATCACCATCGCCAGCGGTGTCCGGCAGCCCATCGCGCGGGCACCGTCGGTCGCCACCGTGGTCACCGCGGAGGACATCGCAGACATCGGCGCAGCCGATCTGGACGAGGTGCTGGAAACCGTGCCGGGCCTGCACGTGGCGCGCGCCGGTGCCGCCTATAATCCGATTTATACCATCCGAGGCATCCACACCCAGTACAACCCCCAGGTGCTGATGCTGGTGAACGGTATCCCCGTCACCAGCGTGTACACCGGCAACCGTTCCCAAATCTGGGGCGGCATGCCGGTGGAGAACATCGCGCGCATCGAGGTGATTCGCGGCCCCGGTTCCGCGCTGTACGGCGCCGACGCTTTTTCCGGCGTGATCAACCTCATCACCAAAACCGCCGCCGACATTAACGGCACCCAAATCGGTGTGCGTGCCGGCTCGTTCAGGAGCCGCGATGCCTGGGTGCAGCATGG
>NZ_JAUYTS010000198.1 GCF_030695085.1 Falsiroseomonas sp.
CCGCAGGGTCACGCCCCGCGCCGCCAGCCCTTGGCGCAACGGCTCGGAGAAGCGTTCGGTGTCGGCCCCGAACCCGTCGCCCCTCGCCACCAGATTGGGCAGGTCGAAGGCCGCCTGCATCGGCAAGTCCCAGTCCAGCACGGCGATCAGGGCCCGGGCGTTATAGGCCAGGATCGAGGTCCCCCCCGGCGAGCCGAGGGCCCCGACCAGCCGTCCCTCGCGGTCGAGGATCAGGACCGGCGCCATCGATGACCGCGGTCGCTTGCCTGGGGCCGCGGCGTTTGCCGCCGGTTCTCCGCCCGCCCGGGTCGGCGCGAAGGAGAAGTCAGTCAGCTGGTTGTTGAGGAAGAAGCCCGCCGCCATCCGCCCCGAACCGAACACGCTCTCGACCGTGGTGGTCATGCTGACAGCCCCGCCCCAGGCGTCGACGATGACGAAATGCGAGGTGCCGGCGGGCTCCTGCGTCGCATCGGGCCCGGCGATGGCGCCGCCGGGCGGCGTTCCCGCCTCCGCTGCGCCCGTCAGACCAGGAGCCAGGGCCGCGCGAGACGCCGTATAGTCCGGATCCAGCAGCCCCTGGACCGGCACCCGCACGAACCCGGGATCTCCGACATAGCGGTCGCGGTCGGCGTACATCAGCCGCTGCAGCTGGGCCAGGGCGGTCCAGGCCGCGGCGCTGTCCGGACCAAGCGCGATGTCCGGCGTCGCCTCGGCCATGGCCAGCAACTGCAGCACCGCCACCCCGCTGGACGGCGGCGGCGGCACGCAGACAACGTAGACGCGGTATGGTCGGCACAGGGCCCCGCGCTCGATCGGCTGATAGGCGGCGATGTCCTGCACCGTCAGGGTCCCGGGACGCGGCCCCTCCGCCACTGTCGCGGCGATCTCGCGCGCCACGCGGCCGTTGTAGAAGACCTCGGCCCCGCCCGCCGCCAGCTCGGCCACCGTCTCGGCATAGGCGGGATTGCGCAGCACATCCCCGGCGGCGTAGCGCCCGCCGTCCGGCCGGGTGAAATAGGCGTCGGCCCAGCGGGTGCGGGCCTGTCCCCGGGTCGCGACGATGAAGCCGGCCAGCCGCGGACTGACCACAAAGCCGTCGCGGGCCAGCCGCTCGGCGTCGCCGAACAGGGCGCTCCACGGCAGCCGGCCGTGCGCCGTCTGGGCCAGGGCCAGCATGGCCACCACCCCCGGCGCGCCCGTCGAACGTCCGCTCAGCACCGCCTCGCCGAAGCCCAGCGGCCGTCCGTCATCGAAAAACAGCTCGGGCGTCGCCGCCGCCGGCGCGGACTCGCGCCCGTCATAGCTGGTGACCGCGCCGGTTTCGCCGTCGAACACCATCATGAAGGCCC
>NZ_JAUYTS010000168.1 GCF_030695085.1 Falsiroseomonas sp.
GCAACGCAGCGCGCAGCCCGGTTGCCACGCGCAGCGCCATCGCCCCGCGCACCGCGATCGCCCCGCCGCAGCCGCGGCGCTGAGCCCGAGGGCCGCAGCCGCGGCGCTAAGCCAACAGCCGCAGCCGCGGCGCTGGGAAGAAGCTGCCGCAGCCCGCCCGCTCCGGGACGGGCTGCTCTGGGCTTCAGGCCGGCGCGAACATCGGCACCGGCGCGCCCGCCGTACCCTCCGCATCCTGGCTCGGCTTGAACACCACGCGCACCTTCATGCCGATGCGGATCTCGGCGAAATCGCAATCGACGATGTTGGTGAAGATGCGCGGGCCTTCCTCCAGCTCCACATAGGCGCAGGCATAGGGCTGGGCGACGCGCATCACGGTGTAGCTGTAGATGCTGCCGCGGCCGCTGGCCTGGACCAGCTCCACATTCGCCGAAAGCGTGAAGGGCGAGGCGCCGCGCGGGTAGTAGAAATGCCTGCCCGTGTCGCGGCACAGGCCGATCAGCAGGCGCCCCTCCGCCGCCGCGTCCCAGACCGGCTGGGTGGAGGGATCGATGACCGGGGCGGCGATGATTCGTTCAGACATCCGGTTCACTCCCGTTCCATGATCAGCGTGGCACTGCCGTGCCGGTGGCCGAGCAGCCCGCCGGTGCCATGCGCCAGCGCCAGGCCGCAATCCTTCACCTGCACGGCGGGGTGCGCTTCCCCGCGTAGCTGCCGCACCGCCTCGATCACCTTGGTCATGCCACCGCGATTGGCCGGGTGGTTGTTGCAGAGCCCGCCGCCATCGGTGTTGAAGGGCAGCTTGCCGACGCCGCTGATCAGGTTCCCATCCCGCACGAAGCGCCCGCCCTCCCCCTTCTTGCAGAAGCCGAGATCCTCCAGCTGGATCAGCACCGTTATGGTGAAGCTGTCATAGATGCTGGCGTAGCGGATATCGGCCGGCGTCACGCCCGCCTCCTCGAAGGCCCGGGCGCCGGAGAAGCGGGCGCCGGAGAAGGTGAGGTCCGGGTAGCCGCCGAACTGGCCCTTCACCGCTTCCCCCGTGCCGCGGACGGTGACGACCGGGCGCTTCAGGGTCCGCGCAATCTCTGGCCGGGTGACCACCAGCGCGCCGCCGCCATCGGAAATCACGCAGCAATCCAGGCGGTGCAGCGGGTCCGCCACCATGGGCGAGTTTACCACCTCCTCCACCGTCACCGGCTTCTTCAGCATCGCGTGCGGGTTGTGCTGGGCATGCTCGCTGGCGGCGACCTTGATCCAGGCCAGATCCTCGCTGGTGGTGCCGAATTCGTACATGTGGCGCATGGCGCACAGCGCGTAGCTGCCGGCGACGGTGCGGCCCATCGGGATCTCGAAGGGATCATCCGGCACGGTGGCGTTCTGCGTGCGGGCGCCGGTACCCGTCGCCATGCCCTCGCTGCGCGGCCGGCCGGCGAGCGTGATCAGCGCGATGTTGCAGCGGCCAAGCGCAATGGCCGCCGCGGCATGCGCCACATGGGCCAGGTAGGAGCTGCCGCCGATATCGGTGGAATCGACATGGCTCAGCCGGTCCAGGCCGAGATAATCCGCCATGGCCAGCGGGCCCATGCCGGGCGCATCCCCGGCGCAGAAATAGCCATCGACATCGGCCCTGGTCAGCCCGGCATCTTCCAGCGCGCCGAAGGCGACCTCCGCATGCAGCTGCGCCACGGATTTGTCCGGCGCCTTGCGGGTGGGGTGTTCATAGGCGCCGACGATGCAGGCGCGGCCGCGAAGGCTCATCTGAGGGGCGTTCCTGGCGTTGTTCGGCGGCCAACCTGCCGCCACCGGCCGCGCGCGTCCAGCATCCCCAGCGGCCACGGATGCGCTATGCTGGGAAGATCGGAGGGAGGCGAGCATGGATATCACGCCGCAACAGACCATCATCACGGCCGCCAATGCCGGCTACATGTCCGGCTTCGGCAATGGCTTCGAGACGGAGGCGCTGCCCGGGGCCCTGCCGGTCGGCCGCAATTCGCCGCAGCGTTGCGCCTATGGGCTGTATGCCGAGCAGCTCTCCGGTTCGCCCTTCACCGCACCTCGGGCCAGCAATGCGCGGTCCTGGCTGTACCGCATCCGCCCGACCGTCGCGCATATCGGGCGCTTCGCGCCGCGTGATGCCGGGCTATGGCGCAGCGCCCCCTGCACGGAGGACTCCGGCCTGCCGATCCAGCCGCTGCGCTGGGACCCGCTGCCGATCCCGGATTCGGGCGAGACCTTTCTGACCGGAATGCGCACCATCACCACCTGCGGCGACGTGACGGCGCAGACCGGCATGGCGGCCAGCATCGCGCTGGTGACGCGCAGCATGGTCGACGAGACCTTCTGGAACTCGGACGCCGAGATGCTGGTGATCCCGCAGCAGGGCCGGATGCGCTTCCGCACCGAATTCGGCGTGATCGATGTGGCGCCGGGCGAGGTCGCGGTGCTGCCGCGGGGCGTGAAGTTCCGGGTGGAGCTGTTCAACGAGGAGCCGGCCCGGGCCTATGTCTGCGAGAATTACGGCGGCGCCTTCACTTTGCCGGAGCGCGGCCCGATCGGCGCCAATTGCTTGGCGAACCAGCGCGACTTCCTTTCCCCCATCGCCGCCTATGAGGATGTGGAGCGGTCGCAGCTGGTCGTGGTGAAGTGGGGCGGAGAGCTCTGGCAGGCGGAGATCGGGCATTCGCCGCTGGATGTGGTGGCCTGGCACGGCAATTACGCGCCGTACAAATACGACCTGTCCCGCTTCTCCCCGGTTGGGCCGCTGCTGTTCGACCATGCGGACCCGTCGATCTTCACCGTGATGACCGCGCCATCGGAAACGCCCAGCACCGCCAATATCGACTTCGTATTGTTTCCGGAGCGCTGGATGGTGGCGGAAAACACCTTCCGGCCGCCCTGGTACCACATGAACCTGATGAGCGAGTTCATGGGCCTGATCCTCGGCCAGTACGACGCGAAGCCGCAGGGCTTCGTGCCGGGCGGCTTCTCGCTGCACAACTGCATGCTGCCGCATGGGCCGGATGCGGAGGCTTTCGAGAAGGCCTCCACCGTGGAACTGGCACCGCACAAGCTGGCGAACACCATGGCCTTCATGCTGGAAACGCGGCTGCCACAACGCGTGACGGCCTATGCCGCCGGCGTGGCGCAGCGGCAGCCGGATTACGAGGCTTGCTGGTCCGGCCTGGTGAAGAAATTCGACCCGACGAGGCGGTGACCTGGATGCTTGATGCGACACACGACGCGGCCCGGCGCAGCCGCGTCGCCTCCGCCAATGGCCATGCGGATTTCCCAATCCAGAACCTGCCGCTCGGTGTGTTTTCGCCACCCGGTGGAACGAAGCGGGCGGGGGTCGCGATCGGCGACAGCATTCTGGAACTGGCCAGCGCACCGCTGACAGGTGTGGCGGCCGAGGCGGTCGCGGCCATGGCCGATGGCACGCTGAACGGCTTCTTCGCCATGGGTGCCGCACCGCGCCAGGCGCTGCGCGCGCAGCTTTCGGCGCTGCTGGTGGAAGGCAGCACCGCGCCGCTGGTGCTGCACGACGCGAAAGACTGCACGCTGCATCTGCCGGCGCGCATCGGCGACTACACGGATTTCTACGCGGGCATCCAGCACGCCACCAATGTCGGCGCGCTGTTCCGCCCGGACCAGCCGCTGATGCCGAACTACAAGCATGTGCCGATCGGCTATCACGGCCGCGCCAGCTCCATCGTCCCCTCCGGCACCGCGCTGCGGCGGCCGAATGGGCAGCGCAAGCCGGCCAGCGACACCACGCCGAGCTTCGGGCCGAGCCGCAACCTGGATTACGAGCTGGAGCTCGGCATCTGGATCGGGCCGGGCAATGCGCTGGGGGAGCCGATTTCGATCGGACAGGCGGCAGGGCATATCGCGGGTTTCTGCCTGCTGAATGACTGGTCGGCACGCGACATTCAGGGTTGGGAATACCAGCCGCTCGGCCCCTTCCTGGCGAAGAATTTCGGCTCGACGATCAGCCCCTGGGTGGTGACGCCGGAGGCCCTGGCGCCGTTCCGGGTGGCGCAGCCGGCGCGGGAGCCGCGGCCGATGGACTATCTGTGGGATGAGGCGGACCAGCAAGCGGGCGCGCTGGCGCTGGAGCTGGAAGTCTGGCTGACCGTGCCGGGCGAGGCGCCCTGCCAGCTTTCCACCAGCGATGCGCGCGGCCTGTACTGGACGCCGGCGCAGATGGTGGCGCACCACACCTGCGGCGGGTGCAATCTGCAACCGGGCGATCTCTTCGGCACGGGCACCATCTCCACCGAGACGGGCTATGGCTCACTGCTGGAAATCACGCAGGGCGGGCGCAAGCCGCTGACCTTGCCATCCGGTGCCTCGCGCCGCTTCCTGCAAGACGGCGACAGCATCACGCTGCGCGCTCGCGGACGTCGCGAAGGCTTTGCCGGTATCGGCTTTGGCGACTGCACGGGCACCATTCTCGCGGCGCCCTGAGGGAAGGAAACGAACATGTCCGACCGGCCAAAACGGGTCGAGTTCCGCGAGGAAGGCCCGCGCGAGGGTTTTCAAATTGAACAGCAGATCTTCCCGCTGGCGGAGCGTGTGAAGCTGGTGGAGGAGCTGGCGGAAACCGGGCTGCACCACATCCAGGTCGCCAGCTTCGTCAGCCCGAAGCACGTGCCGCAAATGGCCGACAGCGCCGAATTCTTCGCCGCCATCCGCAAGAAGCCGGGCGTGCAGTACGCCGGCCTCTGGCTGAACGAGCAGGGCTTCGAACGCGCCCGCGCCACGGGGCATGTCGATCTGTCGGGCAAGATCTCGCTCTATGCCTCGGACGCCTTCGCGCAGCGCAACAACCGCTGCTCGGCGGATGAGATGGCGGAGCGGCAGAAGGGCTGGCTCGACCGCTATGCGGAAGCGGGCGTGAAGCCGGAATATGCGATCATCATGGCCGCCTTCGGCTGCAACTACGAAGGCGACATTCCGCCCGAGCGCGTGGTGGCGCTGGCGCGCTACGCCCACGCCATCTGCGCCGAGCGTGGCGACAAACTCCCGCAGATTTTCCTGGCGGATACGATGGGCTGGGGCAATCCGGAGCAGACGCGCCGCCTGGTGGGCATGGTGCGGGATGCGCTGCCGGAGGTGCGGATCGGGCTGCATCTGCACGACACACGCGGCCTCGGCACGGCGAATGTGCTGGCGGCGCTGGAGATGGGGGTTGATCTGTTCGACAGCAGCGTCGCGGGCCTCGGCGGCTGTCCCTTCGCGGCGCATGGCGATGCCGGGGCGGCGGGGAATGTCTGCACGGAAGACCTGGTGTTCCTGTGCCACGAACTCGGCATCGAGACCGGCATCGACCTGGAGGCGCTGGTGGAATGTGCCCGCATGGCGGAGCGCCTGATCGGGCGCCGCTTGAACGGCCGCGTGATGCATGCGGGGACGCTGGCAAAGTACCGGGCGAAGCAGGGCATCGCGGCGTGAAGCCTCTGGATGGCGTGAAGGTGGTGGAGATCGGCCAGGTTTTTGCGGGTCCCTATGCGGGCGCGATTCTGGCCGATCTCGGCGCCGATGTGATCAAGGTGGAGAAGCCGCAGGGCGGCGATGATGCGCGGCAGATGGGCCGGGAATTCCGCCGCGGCGATGCGCTGGTCTTCCATGAGTTCAACCGCGGCAAGCGCAGCGTGGCGCTGGACCTGAAATCCGCCGAGGGCATGGCGGCGCTGCATGCGCTGCTGGAGCAGGCCGATATCCTGCTGCACAATATGCGCCCCGGCGTGCCGGAATCGCTCGGCCTTGGCGGGGCGGAAACCACCGCGCGGCATGCGCGGCTGATCTATTGCGAGATGGGCGCCTTCGGCCATCGCGGCCCGATGCGCGACCATCCGGGCTATGAGCCGCTGCTGCAGGCCTTTGGCGGGCTGTCCTCCATCACCGGGGAGCCAGGTGGCAAGCCGGTGCGGATGGGCGCCAGCGTGGTGGACCAGGGCACCGGCATGTGGACGGTGATCGGCGCGCTCGCGGCGCTGCGGCAGCGGGAGGCGACGGGGCGCGGCTGCGTCATCAACACATCCCTGTTCGAGACCGCCTTTGCCTGGGCCAACCAGAAGGTTTCCGCATTTGTGAACCAGGGCGAGCAACCGGTGCGGCATGCCTCCGGCCATCCGGGCTTCGTGCCTTACGAGGCCTTCGATGCATCGGATTCGCCGTTGCTGGTCTGCTGCGGCAATGACCGGCTTTTCGGCAAGTTCGCCCGAGTCCTCGGCCATGCGGCGTGGATCGCGGACCCCCGCTTCGTCACCAACCGCGATCGGATCGCGCATCAGGACGCCCTGCTGCCGATGATCCGGGAGATCATGCGCGGCCGCCGCCGCGTGGAATGGCTCGGCCTGCTGGTGGAGGCGGGCGTCCCCTGCGCGCCGATCAACACGGTTGAAGAAATGCTGGCGGAGCCGCAGGCGGCGGCGATGCAGATGCTGGCAACGCCGCCCGGCGAGGATTTCTCCGTGGTCGCCACGCCCATCAGCTTCGATGGCGTCCGCCCGCTGCCGCCGCGCGGTGCGCCGCGGCTGGATGAGCACGCCGGCGCCGGGTTCAGCCCAACGCCTTCGGCGCGCTGACGGCGGCGCGCGCGCGGGCATGGTCACGCAGGAAGCCCGCGACCTCCGCGTGGCTTTCCGTGCCGGGGTCGTGCAGCCCGGTACGGATTTCCCCGGCCAGCATGGCGAGGTCACGCGCATCCGTCATCGGCGGCGCGGCCGACTGGCGCAGCGCGAGCGCGATGGCGGCGGCGACCATGCGGGCGGCCACCGCCTTCTCCGGCGGCAGGGCGGGCAGCAACTCGGCCAGCACCACCTCGCGCGCCGTGGCGAGCAGATCGGCGGCGTCGGGTTTTTCCTGCATCACAGCGCCTCCGCCATCGCCAGCACATCCCACTCCAGTTCCGGCACCATATGCCCGGTCAGCGCCAGTTCCAGGCTGCGCTCCTGGCCGGAGAGGTGGCGCGCCGCCTGGTCCGCGGCGATGACGGCCCAGCGGATGGTGGCCAGCAATTCCCACCAGGGCAGCCGCGCAGAGTCCACGGGCAGGCCGTAGCCGGCGAGGAAGGCCGCGCGCGAACCAATGCCGCCGGCCTCCTGCGCCACCTGGCCAAAGCGCCAGCACTTCGCGCAGAACCAGCCGAGATCGGCATGCGGGTCGCCCCAGCCCGCGAATTCCCAATCCAGCACCGCCGCCACGCCCTGCGCATTGAGCATGATGTTGCCGGTGCGAAAATCATTGTGACACAGCACGGGCGGCACCGGCGCGGGCGCCTTGCGCTCCAGCGCGCGCAGCCCCCACTCCAGCACCGGCCGCGGCGTGCCGGCGGCATCCAGCCTGCCACGCAGCGATGCGATGGCGGCCAGCGCCGCATCCGCCGGCGGGTCACCCAGGAAGGCGAGATCCGCGCGCGGTGGGCGGATCGCATGAATGCGGGCCAGTTCGCGCCCCAGCGCCGCGACACAGGCCTCCCGCCCGCCGCCCAGCGTCGCGTCCTTCACCACGCGATGCGGCGCGGCGATGCCCTCGATGCGGGCCATGACGAAGAAGGGACGGCCAAGCACCGCCGCATCCTCGCAGAGATACAGCGGTTCCGGCACCGTCACCCCGGCCTCCCGCGCCGCGCGCAGCAGCGCGAATTCCTGGGGCCGGGTGTGGCTGACGGCGAGCACGGCCGGCGCATCCGTCCGCAGCACCCAGCGCTGCGGTGTGCCCAGAACCTCCACGTCCAGCGCCCAGTTCTGCTGGATGGCGCCGCCGGACAGTCGTGTCAGCGCGGTGATTCGAAGACCCGCATCGCCGCTGGCCTGCGCAAGCCAGAAGCGCAGCGCCGCCTCATCCATGTGTGCCCCACTGGAAGAAGTCGCGGCCCTCGCGGCGCAGGAAATTCGCCAGCACCATGCGGTGCACTTCGCTCGCGCCATCCACCAGGCGCGCCTGGCGGGCGTAGCGGTACATCCACTCCACCGGCGTGTCCTTCGAATAGCCACGCGCGCCGAGCAATTGCAGCGCCGTGTCCACGGATTTGTGCAGCGCGTCGGCGACGACGATCTTCGCCATCGAGACCTCCTTCCGCGCAAAGCCACCCTGGTCCAGCACCCAGGCCGCCTTCATGGTCAGCAGCCGGCCGATCTCAAGCTCCATCGCCGCCTGGCCGACCAGCCCCTGCACGGATTCGCGGTCGATCAGCTTCTGGCCGAAACTCTGCCGTTCCGCGATGCGCGCCATGGCAATTTCCAGCGCGCGGCGACCCATGCCGAGCCAGCGCATGCAATGCGTGAGGCGTGCGGTGCCGAGGCGGATCTGCGTCAGCTTCAGCCCGTCGCCGACGCCCATCAGCACATTCTCGTCGGGGATTTCGAGACCATCGAATGCGATCTCGCAATGCCCGCCATGCTCCTCCGGCCCCATGATCGGAATGCGGCGGATGATGCGCCAGCCGGGCTGGTCGGCGTGGAACAGGAAGCAGGTGAGGCCCTTGCGGTCATCCTCGCTGGTGCGGGCAATCAGCAGGAAGTGCTTCGATTCCCCGGCGCCCGTGATATAGTGCTTGCGGCCGGTGATGCGCCAGCCGCCCTGCACCTTCTCGGCCCGGGTGTAGGTCAGCGACGGATCGCTGCCGCAGCCATCGGGCTCCGTCATCGCGAAGCTGGATTGCACATCGCCATCGATGATCGGCTGCAGCCAGCGCGCCTTCTGCGCCTCCGTCGCCACCTTCTCCAGCACGATCATGTTGCCATCGTCGGGCGCGGCGCTGTTGAAGACCACCGGGCCGAAGATGGCGCGGTTCATCTCCTCATAGCAGGCCGCCATGCCCACCACCGGCAGACCGCCGCCGCCGCGGGCCTTCGGCATCTGCAAGGCCCAGAGACCCTCCGCCTTCGCCTCCGCCCGCAGACGCTTCAGGACATCGGGGTGGATGTTCTCATGCTCGTCGTAATTGGCACGGTCGGCTTCCAGCGGGATCAGCTTCGTGTCCACGAAATCCCGCACGCGCAGGCGGATGGCGTCGATCTCGGGCGGCAGGGCGAAATCCATGCGGGGCGTGTCCTACAGGCTGTTGACGGAATGGCCGCCATCGACGGTCAGCACGCTGCCCGTCATATGCGCGCCAGCGGCGGAAGCCAGTAGCAGCAGCGGGCCGGTGAGGTCCTCCGCCTGACCAAGCCGGCGCTGCGGAATACGCTTCACCAGCGCCTGGCCGGGATCGCTGGCGAAGAATTCGGCATTGATCTCGGTGGCGATGTAGCCCGGCGCCAGGGCGTTCACCCGGATGCGGTGACGGGCGAGTTCCACCGCCATCTGGCGCGTCAGTTGGATCAGCCCCGCCTTGGCCGCGGAATAGCCGGCAACCCCGGGAATGACTCGTGTGCCGAGGATGGAAGCCACATTGACGATGGCACCCCCCTGCCCCGCCGCCACCATCGCCCGCGCCACGGCCTGAGCGACCTGGAAGGCGCCGCGCAGATCCACCGCCATCACCTGGTCCCAATCCGCCCCGGTATGGTCGAGGAAGGGGCGCGTCGCGGCGATGCCGGCATTGTTCACCAGGATGGTGGGGGCGCCGAAGCTAGCCTGCACCGCCTCCAGCGCCGCGGCGATGCTGGCCTCATCCGTCACATCCAGCGCCACGGCCATGGCGCCCGCGCCGAGTTCCGCCGCCAGCGCCGCCACCGAATCGGGCCGCCGCGCCGCCAGCACCACCCGCGCCCCGGCGCCGTGCAGCACGCGGGCGAAATGCCGGCCGAGTGCACCCGATGCGCCGGTCACCAGCGCCACCTGCCCGGTGAGGGAGAATATCATGTGCCGTCCCGTCCGCCGCCCCGTGGCAGCTTATGGCCCCGGCAGCAGCTTGCGAAGCTCCAGCAGAACCGCGTCCATATCCAGCGGCTTGGCGAACAGCGCGACCGGCCCCTCCCCGGGACTGGCGAAGGCGCCCACGCCGCCGGACGGGGCGTAGCCGGTCATCACCACCACGGGCAGAGCGGGCATTGCGGCCCGCAGCGCCCGGATCAGGCCGGCGCCGTCCAGCCGCGGCATCCGCAGATCGGTCAGCAGCAGGTCCGGCGGCTCCCGCGCCGCGGCTTCCAGCGCGGCCTGGCCGTCAGGTGCCAGCACGACCTCATAGCCCTCCCGGACCAACTCATCCTCGATCGCCATCGCGGCGAGGCCTTCATCTTCGGCAACCAGGATACGCCAGGCCATCAGATCCTTGCCTCCTCTGCCGGCTGCAGGCACGCAAGCGGCGCGAGGGCGAGCCGCATGGTGAAGACCGCACCGCCCTCCGGCGCATTGTGCTGGTCGATCCGCCCGCCCATGCCGCGCGCCACGGCGGCTGCGAGAGGCAGACCGAGCCCGCTGCCGCGGCCGGGGTCGCGCGTGGTGAAAAAAGGGTCGAAGATGGAATCGCGCAGCGCATCCGGCACGCCAGCGCCGGTATCCTGCACCTCCACCACCGCCTCCCCGGCTTCCTCCAGCAGGGTCACGGTGATCCGGCCCTCGCTGCCCGGCTCGCCAGCCTGCCGGTCCTGCACCGCATCGCGCGCATTGGCCAGCAATTGCAGCAGCGCCTGTTCGAGCCGCGCTGGCGCGCCCCGCACCGGCAATGGGCCGGGGAGGTTGTGCAAGATCACCTCGATTCCCTCCGGCGCATACTGGCCGGAGGCGGTGGCCACCGCATCCGCCGCGGTGCGGCCCACATCGAAGACCTGCGTGGCACCCGCCTCGTCATCCGGCAGGGCGCGAATGCGCGCCACCAGATCACCGGCCCGGCGCAACTGGCCTTCGACCACGCCGAAGGCGGTGTGCAGCCGGGTCAGTCGCGCCTCGGGCTGCAGACCCTCTGCCGCGGCGCGGGCGCTGCGGAGCCAGAGCATCGCGGCGTTGAGCGGCTGGCTGGCTTCATGCGCGAGGCCCGCGCACATGGTGCCGACCGTGGCCAGCCGCGCGCTTTGCAGCAGATCCGCCTGCAGGCGACGGGTCATGGTGATGTCCCGCGCCGAGCCGAGCAGCCGTTCCACCGGCCCCTCCGCGCTCACCATCGGCACCAGCACGGTCTGCCAGACACGCCAGCCGGCGGGGGTTTCGGCCTCCATCACATAATCGACCGGCTGGCGCTGGGCCACCGCCTGATGCCAGTGCGGCAGCGCGGCGGCCAGCATGGCCTCCGGCACCGCCTGCTCGAGCGGCTGCCGGCGGATTGCCTGTTCCGTGATCCCGAACAGGCGTTCGAAGGCCGGGTTCACCGTTTCCGCCTGGAAGCCGCCATCCGGCCGCACGCGGATCACGAACAGCGCCTCCGCCAGATGCGCGATGAAGGCGGCGCTGCGCGCCTCACTGGCCAGGGCCCGGGCTTCCGCCGCGCGGCGGTCCTCCACCTCCCGCGCCATCGCCTCCGGGCTGGGCAGGGCGAGAAGGCGGGGCAGCAACGGCCACAGGACGATGGCAGTGGTGACGGAGACGGCGGCGGTTATCGCCTTGACCAGCCCCTCCGCCTCATAGGCCGGGGTGAACATGGTGTAGGCATGCATGAGGTGTGTCGCGCCGCAGGCGATGATGAAGGCAGCGAACAGCACGAAGACCCAGGGGTAGGCCAGGTCCCGCCGCCGCATCGCGAACACCACGAGCGCCGCGGGAATCGAAAGGTAGGCTAGGCCCGTGGCCACATCCGAAATCAGATGCAACCAAACCAGGTCCGGATCGACAAGCGTGCACAACCCCGGGGGGAGGAGACGCGGCGCGGGAAGAAGGAGTGGATCAAATGCCATGAATTCGCCGCGCGGAGGCTAAAATGCTTTCTCTTGGTGTATCAGCGCATGTGGGTCAGCGTCGCCCCACACCACGGCGCAAACCCTGGACTCACGCGTCCTTGAAGGCCTTCCGGCCCAGATCAGCCACCCGGCGCCATGAAACTGACATGCGCGGCCACCACCCGCCAACCTTCCGGCCGGCGCACCCAGGTCTGGCTCTGCCGCCCGATGCGGCTGTTCCGGTCGAAGGTGGTGTTGGCGGTGGCGAAATCCTGACCATGGGTGGTGATGACGGTCCGCAGCAGGGTCCGCTCCAGCCCGACGGAGGGCCGGCTGGCGCGGAACGCCATGATCTCCGCATAGCCATGCAGGATCTCGGTCGCGCCGTAGCGGATGGTGCGCGGATCGTCCCAGAACAGCTCAGCCAGCACCGCCACGTCATTCGCCACCAGCGCCTGCTCGTAGCGGGCAAAGGCGGCAGTAACCTCGGCGACGACCTCGGGGATGTCGGTCTGCATCAGGCGGGATCCTTGCGGGGAAGCAATCTGCGGTTCAGCTTAACCGGGGTTGGCCAAAGCGGGCCAGACCACCGGGCGGGAGGCATGATGCGGATCAAGGCGGGCGCCGGCCGCGGGGTGCATTCTGCGCCGAGGACAAATCAGGCGGGAGAACAAAGCCATGGCCTTGCAGGATCTGCTGGTACATCTGGATGGCACCGAGGCCGCAGCAAAGCGGCTGGACTTCGCAGCGGCCCTGGCCGCGCGGCATGACGCGCATCTGATCGGGCTGCATGCGGTGGAGGCCTCCCTGCCCATCGGCCTGACCGGCAACCTGGCCAGTGCGACGCTTGGCGAATTGGCGGAGCGCGTGCGGGCGGAAGCGGCGGTATCCGCCACCCGGTCCCGCAACGCCTTCGAGGAAAAGCTGCGCCGGGACGGCCTGCGCGGCGAATGGCGGGAGACGGACACGCTGCCGGCGGAGATGGTGGTCCTGCACGCGCGCTATGCCGACATGACCGTACTCGGCCAGCCGGATCCGGCTGGCCCGGATGTGCGGCTGGATGAGACAATCCTGGAGCAGGCGCTGTTCCAGTCCGGCCGCCCCGTACTGATGGTGCCCTACGCCGGTCACTTCCGGAAGGCGCCGGAGCGTGTACTGGTGGCCTGGAAGGCCGGGCGCGAAGCGGCACGTGCGGTGCACGATGCGCTGCCGCTGCTGCGGGCGGCGCGGGAGGTGAAAGTGCTGGCCATCAACCCGCGCCACGGCATCGGCGGTGAGGGCGACGTGCCGGCCGTGGACATCGCCCTGCATCTGGCGCGCCACGGGGTGCAGGCGACCGCCGAGCATCTGGTGACGGATGAGGTGCCGGCAGCCGACCTGCTGCTGAACGAGGCGGCCGATTCCGGCGCCGGCCTGATCGTCATGGGTGCCTATGGTCATTCCCGGCTGCGCCAGCTGATCCTGGGCGGCGTCACGCGCGGCATCCTGGCGCGCATGACGGTGCCGGTTCTGATGGCGCACTGATGCTGATGGCGCGGTAAGGCGCGGATCAGTCGAGGCCGAACAGGGCCGCCGGATTGGTCGAGGTCATCCGGCGGATCTCATCATCCGAGAAGCCCTCGCTCTGCACCAGCAGCATGTATTCGCGGAAGCACTCCACCGGCGGCGGCAGCAGAAAGACGCCTCCGTCGGAGGACAGGATACAGTGGTCGCCGGCGGCGCGGATGCGCGGCGTGAAATCCTGGATGGTGCTGGCGGAGGCGATCTTGTGCTTCTCCTCATCCACATGCGTCAGCCCGACCTGCGTCGCATGTGTCAGGATGAAGAAGGACAGCTCCACATAGCCGCCGAGCGCGGTGATGGCCTGGATCTGGTCGATCGCGTAGCGCGAGCCATGGGTGCGGATGCGCGTCACGCCGCGGCGCTTGCATTCCTCGGCCAGCGCCACGGCTTCGCGGCCGGAGACGTGGCCGCAATCGAACACCACGTCCTTCTCCGCGCAGAGATCCATGATGGCGCAGACCACCTCCGGCACCTTGCCGGAGTCCGGCACCTGGAAGGTCGTCTCCAGGAAGGCGGGGCTGCGGCCCTCACGTTCGGCAATGTAGCGCGTGTGGTGCGTGGGCAGGGAGACGAAGCGCGCGCCGGTGCCCGGGCCGTAGCCATAGCCGATCGCGGCCTTCGCCACTTCCAGCGTCACGCCGCCGGCGGTGGGCTGCATGATGACGCCGCCGAAGGCCTTGCAGCCGAGATGGCCGAGTTCATCATTGGCCAGGGCGGCGAAGCCGGAGGTGTTCTGGAAATTGCACATGATGCCGATGGCGCGCATGCCCGCGGCGGCGGCCTGGCGCACCGCCTCGAACACATTCACCGAACGGCCGTTCAGATGCGGCGCGCAATGCACATGCGGGTCGATGGCGCCCTGCAGCAGATGCGCGCCGGGCATGATGTAGGGCATGGTGGGCTTCCTCAGCGTCGGGCGAGGCGGCGTTCAAGCCGTTCGCCGAAATGTTTGGTGGGCCAGCAGATCAGGAAATACAGCAGCAGGATGGTGCCGAAGCACAGCAAGGCGGAGAAGCCGCGGGTGTTCAGGATTTTCGCCGCATAGGTCAGTTCCATCACGCCGATCTGGCTGGCGATGGAGGTGCTCTTGATGAAGCCGACCGTGTAGCCGAACAGCGGCGGCAGCACGATGCGGAAGCTCTGCGGCGCCACGACGCGCCAAAGCGTGCGCCAGCGACCGAAATTCATCGCCTCCGCCGCATCCCATTGCGGGGCGGGAATCGATTCGAGGCCGGCGCGGGCAATCTCCGCCGCGAAGGCGGCCGCCGAAAGCACCACGGTGACGAGTGCCACCGTGAACAGGGAAGCCTGCGCGCCGGAAAGCTGGAAGGCGAAGAACACGCACATCAGCTTCACCAGGAAGGGGATGCGGCGGAACAGCTCGACATACAGCGTGGCGACGATCCGCAGCGGCAGCACGCCGAACAGCCGGGGATGGCGGCAGATGGCGAAGAGGAAGCCAAAGCCGAAGCCGACCGTGGCGCCGATCCAGGACAGCAGCAGCGTATTGACCAGCGCTTCCCCGATGAAGAGCAGGTTGTAGTATCCGAAGAAGCGCGGCGCTTCCTCCACCACCTGTTCCCACATCGCTCAAAACACCTTCGCGTTGACGCGGAACAGCCAGCGTCCGAGCAGCGCCAGCGCCAGGCTGCAGACAATGGTCAGCACGATGTAGATGACCGCCGTGATGGAAAAGACCTCCAGCGCACGGAAGGTGAGCGCATTCACGTTGTAGGCGCGCCCGGTCAGCTCCTCGACCGCGAAGATGGCGGCGATGGAGGTGGTCATCACCTGGATGATGAACTGGTTGGCCAGCGGCGGGTACAGCGCCTTCGCGATATGCGGCAGCACCACGTACCAGATGGTCTGCACCAGGCTGAAGCCCATCGCGGCCGCCGCATCCATCTCCGCCCGCCGCAGGCTGCTGAAGCCGGCGCGCTGGATTTCCGTGAGGTAGGCGCCCGCGTTCAGCGACATGCCGATGGCGACCGCGGCATAGGGCGAAAGCAGGATGCCCATATCGGGCAGCACGAAGAAGATGAAGAAGATCTGCACCAGCAAGGGCGTGTTGATGAAGAAGGTCACATAGGCCCGCACGGCCATGCGTGCCGGGCGCGGCCCATAGGCCAGCACCGCCGCGTTCACCAGCCCGATGCCCCAGCCGATGAAGAAGGAGATGCAGGCCAGTTGCAGCGTCAGCCAGGCCCCGGCCAGCAGATAGGGAATATGGCCGGTGACCTGCGAATAGATGACCGTGTAGCTCATGCTTCAGAAGAAGGGGCTGTGCGGAACCTTAGTGAACATCGGCCCGTCGAACCACTTCTCCCACGCCCGCTCGATCGTGCCGTCCACATGCAGTTCATACAGCGCGATGTTGAGCCAGTTGCGCAGCGAGTGGTTGTTCTTGGCCACGCCGAGGCCGGAATAGGTGACGCCGAATTCGGGCACCGCCGTCACCTCCCACTGCACCTGGCGGAAGGGACGCAGCGCGAAGCGCACCGCATCGATGCCGTCGAAGCTGGCCTGGGCGCGGCCCTGGGCGATGGCGCGGTTGCGGTCCGGGTAGTTGTCCAGCAGCAGCACCTGCGCGTTGGGAATGACGCGCGCGATATAGGGGATGGCCGTGGTGCCGCGCACCTGGGCCAGGGTGACATCCGGCTTGTTCAGTGCCTCCAGCGTCGTGTGGCCACGGCCGGCGACGGCGACGATGCCGTAATTCTCGGAATGCACCGGCACGGTGTAGTCGATGACTTTGGCGCGCTCGCTGGTGCGGGACATCGCGCCCATCACGAAATCGATGCGGCCGGAGGCAACCATCGGGATGCGGTCCGGCGAGCCGACCGGCTGAAGCGCCAGTGCCACGCCGAGCTTGCGCGCGATCGCGGCCGCCACCTCCGGCTCGAACCCGTCGATCTGGTTGCGGTCGTTGTACAACGCGCGCGGCGGCAGCGTCGGGTTGACGCCGACGCGCAGTTCATTCGCGCGCAGCACATCCTCCAGCGGCCGCGCCGAGGCCTGGCCCGGCGTGAACAACGCGGCACCGGCGGCGGCCGCGGCGGCGCCCCCGACGAAAAGCGAGCGGCGGTCGGTCATGTCGATGGCTCTCCCTAATGCCGCAGGATGCGGGCGGTGAAGTCGCGCAGGCGCGGGCTTTGCGGTGCGTCGAAGATCTGGGCGGGCGGGCCGACCTCGACCACGCGGCCCTGGTCCATGAAGACGACGGTGGTCGCGACTTCGCGGATGAAGGCCATCTCGTGGCTGACGATCAGCATGGTCATGCCATCGGCGTGCAGCGCGCGGATGGTGTCCAGCACCTCTCCCACCAGTTCCGGGTCCAGCGCGCTGGTCACCTCGTCCAGCAGCAGGATGTCCGGGTGCAGCGCCAAAGCGCGGGCGATGGCGACGCGCTGTTGCTGGCCGCCGGAGAGTTCATCCGGATAGGCGTTGAACTTCTCGCCCAGGCCGACCTTCGCCAGCAGGCTCCGCGCCTCGGCCTCGACCTCCGCGGATTTGCGCTTCTTCACCAGGGTCGGCGCGATGGCGACGTTGCGGAGCGCGGTCATGTTCTGGAAAAGGTTGTATTGCTGGAAGACGATGGCGAAGCGGTCCCGCGCCAGGCGCAGGGATTCGCGGTTGCCGTAATCCACGGGCTTGCCACCCAGCGTCACGCGCCCCGCATGCGGCTTCAAAAGCCCGACCAAGGCGCGCAGCAACGAGGATTTGCCGGATCCCGAGGGACCGATAAGCCCCACCACCTCGCCCTTTGCGAAGTTCAGCGTCACGTCGCTGAGCACGTCCTTGGCGCCACCATAGCTGGCGGACAGCCCTTCAAGCGCGAGGAAGGCCAAGCCTGGACTCACTTCCATGTCTGTTGCACGCAAGTGTCTTTGCGTTAACGCCACGGCGTCAAGCGGCTTTGCGGGCATGGACGTGATCGCAAAGCCGGATAGGATGAAAGATGTGGCACACCCCATCCGAATCGCGGGCATTTCGCGCCCGGCCGACGTGGCCTTCAGCTTCGAGGGCCGGTCGTTACTGGCGCCGGAAGGCGAGAATCTTGCTGCGGCCTTGATCGCCGCCGGTATACGGCGCCTCGGCGAAGGGCAGGATGCGGCGCGGCCGCGCGCGGCGCTGTGCATGATGGGCGTGTGCCAGCAATGCCTGCTGCGCGTGGATGGCAGGCTGGCGCAGGCCTGCCTCACCCCCATCTACGCCGGCATGGTGGTGACGGCGGCATGATCTACGACATCGCGGTGCTGGGCGGCGGGCCGGCCGGCATGGCCGCGGCTGCGGAAGCCGCGCAGCGTGGCGCGCGCGTGGTGCTGCTGGAGGAAAGCGCCGCCCCTGGCGGCCAGGTGTATCGCGCGCCGCCCGCTGGCTTCACCGTACCGCCCGATGCCGACAGCCGCGCCGGCGATGCGCTGCGCGCCACCCTGCGGCAATCCGGCGCGGAGGTGCGAACCGGTTGCCGCGTCTGGGGCGTCGGCGGCGGGCCGCTGGTGCCGATGGACACGCAGGCAGCGCCCTTCCGCCTGGATGCGCTGGCGCCGGACGGCCAGAGCTTCGCCGTGCAGGCACGCGCATTGGTGCTGTGCGCCGGCACGCATGAACGCATCATCGCCTTCCCGGGCTGGACGCTACCCGGCGTGCTCGGCCTGGCGGCAGCCACCATCCTGCTGAAGGCGCATGGCATGCTGCCGGGGCGGCGCGTGGTGGTGGCGGGCGCCGGGCCGCTACTCTACGCCGTGGCGGCCAAGCTGCTGAAGGCGGGGGCCGAGGTGCCGGCTGTGGTGGACCTGGCGCACAGCCGCGAATGGGCGCGCGCGCTACCCGCCCTCGCGGTGCGACCGGACCTGCTCGCGCGCGGCCTGCTGTGGCGGGCACAGATGCTGGCCCGCGGCGTGCGCGTCGTCTCGGGCGCGCGGATCGCCGCGGCGGCGGGAGGGGAGGCGCTGGAACGCGTTCTGGTCGGCGATACCTGGATCGATTGCGACGCGCTGTGCATCGGCCATGGCCTGGTGCCGGCAACGGAAGCCACCCGCGCCTTCCGCGCCGCGCATCGCTACGCGGCGGAAGCCGGCGGCTGGGTGCCGGTGCTGGATGGGGACCAGCGCTGTTCCGTGCCCTTCCTCTACGCGGCCGGTGACGGCGCGGGCGTCCGTGGCGCGGCGGCGGCGCCGGCCTCCGGCCGCCTGGCGGTGCTGGCGGCTCTGCACGATCTTGGCATGCTGCCGGACCACGCGGGGGCACGCGCCGCACCCGCGCGGGATTTCGCGCGTGCCGCCAAGGCGGGCGGCGCGATGGCGCGCATGATGGCGTTGCGACCGGCACTCGTGCAGGCGATCCCGCCGGAGACCATCGTCTGCCGCTGCGAGGGCGTGACGCGCGCTGAGATCGAGGCGGCCTGCGCCGATGGCGCGGCCGACATGAACCAGATGAAGCAATTCACCCGCTGCGGCATGGGCCCCTGCCAGGGACGCCTCTGCGGCGAGACGGCGGCGGAGTTGGTGGCCATGCATTGCGGCGGCCGCGAGCGCGCCGGCTTCGCCACCGGGCGCCTGCCCTTGCGGCCGGTGGCAATGGACGCGCTGCTCGGCGATTTCGACTACGCCGACATTCCCGTGCCCAACGCGGCGCCGATCTGATGTTTGACGTCGCGGTGATTGGTGCGGGCGTGATGGGCTGCTCCACGGCGCTGTTCCTGGCGCGCGCGGGCATGAAGGTGGTGCTGCTGGATCGTGGCGCGATCTGCCGCGAGGCCTCGGGCGTCAATGCCGGCACGCTGACCATGCAGATGACCCGCGCGGCGCTGATCCCCTATGCGCTGCGGGCGCATGAGATGTGGCTGCGCATGCCGGAATGGTGCGACGGCGGCCATGTGCTCGCGACCGGCTGCCCGGGGCTTTCCGTCGCCTTCACCGAGCATGAGGCGGCGATGCTGGAGGAACGCGCGCATTTCCGGCGGCAGGCCGGCGCGCCGATTGAATTGGTGACGCCGGCACGGGCGCGGGAGATCGAGCCGGGCCTGTCGGACCGCGTGATCGCGGCCGGACATTGCCCGATCGACGGATTCACCAGTGCCTACCTCACCGGCCGCGCCTTCCGGCCGGCGCTGCTGAATGCCGGCGTCGAGCTGCGCGAGAATTGCGGCGTGCACGGCATTAAGCCGGGCTTTGCGGTGGAGACGGCGGCGGGTGTGGTGCAGGCGAAGCGCATCGTGCTGGCGGGCGGCGTCTGGTTGCAGGACATGGCGGCCTGGCTCGGCGTGACGCTGCCGATCAAGGTGCTGGTCAACCAGCTTGTGGTGACGGAACGCATGCCGCAGGTGATGCGGACCGTGCTCGGCGTCGCCTCCGGCCTGCTGTCGCTGAAGCAGTATGCGAATGGGTCCGTGCTGATCGGCGGCGGCTGGCAGGGCATCGGCGACCGTGCGCGCGGCGGGCTGGCGGTGAAGCCGGAGAGCTTTCTCGGCAATGTACGGCTGGCCGCTCACACCGTGCCGGCGCTGCGCGATGCGCGGGTGGTGCGCGCCTGGCTGGGGCTGGAGGCGGAGACGGCGGATGCGCTGCCGGCCATCGGCCCGATCCCCGGCATCGACGACGCCTGGATCATCGGCAGCGTGCATTCCGGCTATACCAGCGGCCCGTATCTCGGGAAGCTACTGGCGCAGGCCATCTGCGGCGAGGCGCCGGAACTGCCGCTGTTTCCCATCGACCGTTTGCTGGCGCAGGAGAAGGCGGCGTGAAGCCCCAGACATTCCAAGGCATCTATCCCTCCACCGTGTTGCCGATGCGCGCGGACTACAGCGTGGACTGGGAGAGCTACGCCCGCCACACGGCGCATTGCGTGCTGCGGGACGGCATGGCGGGCGTGCTGATCAACGGCCATGCCGGCGAGAATTTCTGCATGTCACGCGAGGAGAAGCGACGCGCCGTCGAAATGACGGTGGCCACCGTCGGTTCATCGCGGCTGGTTGTGGCGGGCGTCAATGCCGAAAGCAGCCTGGAGGCAGCGCAGGAAGCGCGGGAGGCGAAGGCGGCGGGCGCCGATGCGGTGATGGTGTTCCTGCCCAACAGCTTTGCCCTCGCCCACACCACGGCGATGTCCGTGCTGCACCATCGCGCGGTGGCAGACGCCGTGCCGGGCCTGCCGATGTTCCTGTTCCAGGCACATCACGCCGCGGGCCGCATGGCCTTCACGGCGGAGACGCTGGATGCGCTGCTGGACATCCCCGAAGTGGTCGGCATCAAGGAAGGTGGGTGGGAGGTGGACAGCTACGACGATGTCCGCCGCCGCGTGCGCGCGAAGCGGCCGGATGTCGCCGTTTGTGCCTCCGGCGACGAGCATCTGTTCGCCTGCTACGTGCATGGCTCGGATGGCAGCCTGGTGTCGCTGGCGGATATCCTGCCGGATGAGATTGTCGCGCTGGATGCCGCGGTGCGCGCCAATGACCTGCCCGCCGCCCGCGCGCTGCACGAAAAGCTGGAACCGCTGGCGGAGGCGATCTACGGCGCGCCGCCCGGCGGGCGTGCGACCGCGCGTTTGAAATTCTGCCTGCGCGAAATGGGCGTGATCCCCGATGCCACGGTGCGCCTGCCGCAACCGCCGGTGGATGCGGCGGAAGCGGCGATGCTGCGCGCGGCGCTCAGGGCGTCGGGGCTGTAGGCCGCACCGTCAGCCGCCGTTCCGCCCAGCGGCCGAGATTGGCCAGCGCCCAGCTGATGATGAAATACAGCACCAGCGCGGTGCCATAGGTGATCAGCGCGGAAAACCCGCGTTGCGTCAGCATCTTCGCCGCGAAGGTGATCTCGATGAAGCCGATCTGGCTGACCAGCGAGGTCTCCTTCACCATCGACAGCACATGCACGATGGATGGCGGCAGGATCACGCGCCAGCTTTGCGGCAGCACCACGCGGCGCAGCGTGGTCAGGCCCGGCAGGTTCATGGTCTGCGCGGCTTCCCACTGGGTGCGGCGCACCGTCTCGAACCCCGCGCGCACATTCTCCGCCGCCAGCGCGGACATGCGCAGCGCCACGGCGGTGACGGCGATGGACCAGAGCGGCGCCTCCAGCCGCGCGAATTGCGACAGGAAGAACACCAGCAGCAGCAGCACCAGGAAGGGGATGCGCCGGAAGATCTCGACCCACAGGATGCAGAAGGCGCGCAGCGGCGCGACAGGGTTGATCTGCGGCAGCCGCAGCACCGCCAGCAGGAAGCCGATGGCATAGCCGATGCTGCAGCCGGCGACCGCGGCGATCAGCGTATTGCCGACCGCGATCGCCAGGAAGCGCAGGTTCCACCAGGTGTAGAAGCGCGGCGCCTCGGCCAGCAGCATGTCCCAGGCATTCATGCCGGCAACCTCAGACGCCGGGCAGGCCGCATCCGCGGCCCTTGGCTTCGCGTCATGGGCCGCGGCGGCCATTCGGCCGCTCGGCCGGCCGAAGATGCCGGCCGCAGGTGGAGACCCCTGGGTGCCCTCATCAGAACACCTTGGCCTTCACCCGGAACAGCCAGCGCCCGACCAGCCACAGCAGCGCCGACGCCACCACCGTCAGCGCGATGTAGATCACCGCGACGATGGAGAAGATCTCGACGGAGCGGAACGAGATGGCATTGGCGTTCAGCGCCCGACCGGTGAGTTCCTCGACCCCGAAGATCGCGGCCATGGAGGTGCCGAGTGTCATGATGATGTAGTGGCTGGACAGCGCTGGATAAAGCGCGCGGATCACATGCGGCGCGATCACGTACCACACCGTCTGCACACGGCCGAAGCCCAGCGTCTCCGCCGCCTCCAGCTCCGCGCGCGGCACGCTGGTGAAGCCGGCCCGCTCGATCTCGGTCAAATAGGCGCCGGCATTCAGCGTCATGCCGATCAGCACGGCGGTGACGGGCGACAGCATGATGCCGAGCTCGGGCAGCGCGAAGAACAGGAAGAAGATCTGCACGAGTTGCGGCGTGTAGGTGAAGAAGCGTACATAGCCGGTGACCAGCGCGCGCAGCGGCCAGGTGGCGTAGGTCAGCGCCGCCGCGCCGGCCAGGCCGATCAGCAGCCCGCCGGCGAAGGCCACGCCGGCGATCCACAGCGCGGTCGCCGCACCCAGCAGAAAGTCGGGCAGGTATTGCCAGACCTGCCCGTATTGAAGCTGCACGCGGGTCGCTTCAGAACATCGGGTTGAAGGGGATCGGCGTGGTCATCGGCACGCCGAAATACTTCTGCCAGGTCGTGTTGACGAAGCCGCTGCGATGCATCTCGAACAGGATGACGTTCAGCACGTCCTTCAGCGTGGTGTTGCCCTTCTGCACGCCAATGCCGACCCAGAAGCTGGCCAGCACCTCGTCCAGGATCTTCCACTGCACGGGGAAGTTCCGCATCGGGATGACGACGGATTCCGCCACATCCACCATCGCATCGGCACGGCCCTGGGCCAGCGCGCGGAAGCAATCCGGGTAGTTGTCCAGCAGCGTCACCTGCGCCTGTGCGGCATTGGCCTGGATCCAGGGCACGCCCACGGTGCCGCGCACCTGCACCAGCCGCACGGCGCGGTTGTTGAGGTCGGCCGGCGTGTTGATCGGCACCGCGGTGCCGCTCGCCTTGGTCAGCACCACCATGGATTGCGTGTGCAGCGGCACGGTGTAGTCGATCACCAGCGCGCGCTCCACCGTGCGGGTGATGGCACCCAGCACGATGTCGATGCGGTCCGCCTGCAGGAAGGGAATGCGGTCGGGGCTGCCGACCTGCACGATCTCCAGCTCGACATTCATCCGCCGGGCGATCTCGCGCGCGATCTCGGCATCGAAGCCGTCGATCTGGTTGCGCTCGTTGAACAGGCCCATCGGCGGCAGCGTCGGGTTGATGCCGGCGCGCAGGCGGCGGGTGGAGAGCACCTGGTCCAGCGGCCGCGCCTGGGCGGTGCTGCCCAGCAGCGGCAGCGCGGCGGCGGCGAGGCCGAGCAGGTGACGGCGATCGAGATGGCCTGGCATGTATACGCTCCCTTCGAATCGGTCGGCGTGGGCAGTCCCTGGATGCGGCGCTTGCGGTCCGCGTGGGATGCAGCTTGGCTTCCGAAACGCATCGCCACAAGGCCGCGGCGGGCGCGAAATCACCGCGCGAGGGACCGACCTGCCAAAGTCGCGAGCAGTCCCGCCACAAGCAGTGGCAGGGAGGCCAGCGCCCAGGATTGCGTGGCCAGCGCGCCGATCAGGGGTGGCGCCAGAAGCTGCGCCAGATTGTTGCCCTGGATCACCAGCCCGACCGCGGGTGCGACCAGCGCCGGGTTCGGCACGGCGCGCGGCAGCAGCGCGAAACACGCTGCCGGCAACAGCCCGCCGATGCCGCAGGCCAGCACCGCCAGCCCCACCACCAAGGTCGGGTCCGGCACCAGATAAACGCCGCTTCCCAGCACCGCCATGCCGAGTGCGCCCGCCACCACCAACCGCTCCGCCGCCACGCCGCGGCGCATCAGCAGGCCGGCCGCGAGGTTGCCGGCGGCATTGGCCACCGCCGCCAGCGCCGCCGCGGCCCCTGCCCCGCCGGTGCCGGCGCCGAGCGATTCCAGACGCGCCGGCAGGAAGGCTGCGATACCGAAATACAGGATGTTGTAGGTGGCGAAGGCGCTCGCGATTCGCAGCGGGCGGCGCGCGGCAACCAGGGCGCGCAGCTGCGCCGGAATGGGGACGGCGGGTGGCACCTCGGCCGTCGCCCCCGGCGGCACCAGGCGCCAGCACAGCAGCGCGGCCAGACCGAGCGCCAGTGCCAGCACCATCCAGGCGAAGCGCCAGCCCTGCGCCTCCACCAGCGGCGCGCTGACCAGGCCGAGCGCGATGCCGGCCGGCATGTAGGTGCCCCACAGCCCCATGGCGAGGCCGCGGTCGCGCGCCGCGACGCAGGCGGAAATCAGCCCGGGCGCGGCGACCACCAGCAGCAGGAAGCCGGCGCCTTCGGCCACGCGGGCGGCCAGCAGCAACGCCGCATTGGGCGCCAGCGCCGCCGCCACCGCCGCCACGGCGCCGAGCCAAAGCCCCGCCAGCAGCGCCCGGCGCGGGCCGATCCGCGCCACGGCAAGGCCAATGCCCAGGCCGCCCAGCGCCGCCATCAGCGCGAACAGCGAAACCAGCAGCGCCGCGCCGGCCAGGCCCATGTTGAATTCGGCGCCGATGGTGGTCATCGCCGCCGGCACCTTGCCGATCTGCGCCGCGCCCAGCACGCCGCCGGCCAGCATGGCGGCGACGGGGGCCCAGCGGGTCATCGGCGCGGCAGGTTCAGCCGCGACGTTCGATCAACTCGACACGAACGCCATCCGGCGCCTGGAGGAAGGCGATGCGGACGCCCGGGCGGGCCTCGGTCGGGCCGGAGATCAGCGGCACGCCCTTGGCCTTGAGATCGGCCAGCGCCGCATCCAGGTCATCGACGCCGAGGCCCACATGCTCCAGCCCCAGAAAGGGCGGCGGCGGCGGGGCGGCGGTGCCGGCCGGCACCTCCTCCACGAATAGCGGCACGGCGGCGAGGTCGAGAATGATCCGCAGCTTTCCGCCGGGCGTGACGCGCTGCCTGATCTCGGCGCCGAAGGCCGAGACGTAGAAGGCGGCAGTCGCCTCCGGATTCGGGCTGCGAAGGTGGATGTGGTCGAATCGATAGGTGCTCATGGGGCTTTCTCGCCTATTCCGGGGTGGTTCTCAAAGGGTCTCTGGCGCCTCGCGGTGCAGCAGGCGGCCGGCGGGGGTTTCGCTGGCGCCGCTTTCCTGGGTGTAGACGGATTGGCCGTTCACCCAGGTCTCCAGGATGCCCTCGGCCACCTGGCGCGGTTCGGCGAAGCTGGCGCGGTCGCGCACCGTGGCGGCATCGAACAGCACCAGATCGGCAAAGGCCCCTTCGCGCAGCACGCCGCGATCCGGAATGCCGAAGATCGCGGCGGTCCGGCCGGTCATCTTGTGCACGGCCGTTTCCAGGTCGAACAATCCAAGCTCCCGGCTGTAATGGCCGAGCACGCGCGGAAAGGTGCCCCACAGCCGCGGATGCGGGTGCGGCGCGAGCGGCCCGCCATCGCTGCCGACCATGGAGAGCGGATGCGCCAGGATGCGGCGCACATCGGCCTCCGCCATGTTGTGGAAGACGCCGCCGCCGGGGGCGAGGCGCCGCGCCGCCTCCGCCAGGTCCAGGCCCCATTCGGCGGCGATGCCCTCCAGTGCGCGGCCCGCCATCTCGGGATGCGGGACGGAATAGGTGACCGTGACGGGCACATCCGCCCGCGGCGGCCGTGCGGCGAGGGAGGTGGAGGAGGCGGTGTAGGGATAGACATCGAAGGCCACCGGGTAGCCCGCCGCGTGGCGTTCGATCAGCGCCAGGCTCTCGGCGGAGCGACCGTGGTTTTCCGGCTGCGCGCATTTGTGGTGGCTGATGATGACGGGGGCGCCGACCGCGCGGCCGATGCGGAGCGTTTCCTCGATGCTGTCCAGCACCTGATCGGCCTCGTCACGCATATGGGTGACGTAGAGGCCCCGGTGTTCGCGCAGCGCTTCCGCCACCGCGATCACCTCCTCCGTCGGTGCCGCCTTGCTGGGCGGGTAGAACAGGCCGGTGGAGAAGCCGGCGGCACCCTCGGACAGCGCCTGGGCGAGCTGCTTGCGCATCCGCTCGGCTTCCTTGTCCGTCGCCGGGCGGCCGGTGTCGCGGCCCATGGCGCCGATGCGGAGGGACATGTGGCCGATCAGCGCCAGGGTGTTCACGGCGGAGGGGCTGGCGCGCAGGCGTTCGACATAGGCGGCGAAACTGTCGAAAATCCACCATTCGGGGGCGCAGATGCCGTCCATCGGTGCGGGTGGGCGTTCGGCCATCGGCACGGGGGACAGGCTGATGCCGCAATTGCCGACCACCACCGTGGTGACGCCCTGGCTGGTCTTGCACAGCATGCAGGCCGGGCCGCAGAGCACCGCCTGGTCATCATGCGAATGGGCATCGATGAAGCCCGGCGCCACGACGCGGCCCCCGGCCATCACCTCCCGGTCTGCGGCCAGGCCGGAGAGGTCGCCGATCGCGGCGATACGGTCGCTGCGCACCGCGACATCGCCGCGGCGGCGCGGCGCACCGGTGCCGTCCACCAGCGTGGCGTCGCGCAGGATGAGGTCGCAGCGGAAGGCCATGGTCGGGGCACCCTTCGGTTCGCTCGCCAGGATGCCGCCGGGCGGTGGTGGGCGAAAGCCCTCCCGCCGCATCGCCATCCGGGGCATGATGGGGCGACGCTTCAGGATTCCGCCCATGCCAGACCGCCGCCACTTGCTGCTGCTCGGCGGTGGCCATGCCCATGTGGAGGTGCTGCGGCAGTTCGGGCAACGGCCCCTGCCCGGCTGGCGCGTGAGCCTGCTGACGCGGGAGGAGATGTCACCCTATTCCGGCATGCTGCCGGGGGTCATCGCCGGCCTGTACCAGCCGGCGCAAGCGCTGATCGACATGCCGGCGCTGACCGCGCGCTGCGGCGTGGAACTGCTGCTGGATCGCTGCACCGGCATCGACGCGCAGGCGCGGCTGGTGCGGCGGGCAGGCGGGGCGGCGGTGGCGTGGGACCTGCTGTCGATCGACACGGGGGCGACCCCCGATACCAGCCGCACGCCGGGCGCCGCGGAACACGCGCTGCCGCTGAAGCCGATCGATGCGCTGCTGCCACGGATGGAGAGCATCACCGCGGCGGCGCGGCCGGGGCAGCACATCGTGGTGGTGGGTGGCGGCGCTGCGGGGTTCGAGGTGGCCTGCGCGCTGGCGGTGCGGCTGCCGGCCTCGGTCACGCTGGTGGCCGGTGCCTCCGGCCTTCTGGCAGGCTTTCCCGCGCGGCTGCGGCGCCGCGCGGCGCGGGCCTTGGCAGGACATGGCGTGGCGCTTTCGGAAGGGCGGAACGTGGCGCGCATCGCGCCTGGCGAGGCGCATCTGGAAGGCGGGCCCATGTTGCCGGCATCGGCGATCATCTGGGCCACCGGCGCGGCCGCCGCGCCCTGGCTGGCGGAGACCGGGCTGGCGCGTGATCCGCGCGGCTTCCTGCGCGTCGATTCCTGCCTGCGGGCCGAGGGGCACAGCACCATATTCGCCGCTGGCGACGTGGCCAGCCTGCCGGAGCCGCTGCCCAAGGCGGGCGTCTTCGCCGTGCGGCAGGGGCCGGTGCTCGCGGCCAATCTGCGGGCGGTGGCGATGGGCGAGACGCCGCAACCTTATGTTCCGCAGCGGGATTATCTGCGGCTGCTGTCCCTTGCGGATGGACGGGCGCTCGGCACGCGCAACGGGCTGGTGTTCGGCGGGCGTTGGGTGTGGTGGCTGAAGGACCGCATCGACCGGCGCTTCATGGCCCGCTATCAGCACTGAGCCGCGCCGCCAGCGCGGGCGACAGGCCTATGGTTTCCACCGCGCCATGCGGCATCAGCCCGGCGCCACCCTGGCCGAGGGCGGCAAGCGCGGCGCGCACCCCCACCTCCACCGAGCACAGCACCGGCACGCCCACGGAAAGCCGCGTGGCGAGGCCGGCGAGGCCGGCGCCGCCCAGGATCACCACCTCCGCCCCATCCTGTTCGACGCAGGCGCGGCAGCTCTCCGCCAGCAGCGCCAGGGCGCCATCCGGGTCGCGGGCGATCTCGCCGCCCGTGGGTGCCACGGTGCGGATGCCGGCGAGCTGGCCGGCATGCCCCCGGCCGGCGAAGAATTCCTCCAGCATCGGCTTCCAGGCGGCGCCGCCGGTCACCACGCCGAAGCGACGGCCCTGCGCGGCCGCGGCGCTGGCATCCGCCAGGCCGAGCACCGGCACCGGCGCCAATTCGCGCAACGCATCAAGACCCGGATCGCCGAAGCAGCCGATCAGCACGGCATCCGCCTCCGCGCCATGCTCGGCATAGGCATCGATCGCGGCATGGGCGGCGACGGCGGAACTGGCGCGGCTGGCGATGTAACGGGCGCCGAAGCGGCCCGTCGCGCCCCGGATGGTCACCCCCGGCGGCGCCAGGTCGCGGGCGATGGCGACCAGGCGGTCGGTGATGGCCTCGGTGGTGTTCGCGTTGATCAGCAGCAGCTTCATGCGGGCCTCAGTTCGGGTCGCCGCAGCCCTCATACCACGCCAGGATTTCGTGCGCCTGCATGAAGGCAATGCCGGGCATTGCCGCGAGGTCGTCCAGCATCTGCTCCAGCGCCGCGATGCGGTGTGGCACGCCGGTGATGTAGGGATGGATCGCAATGCACATGATGCGCGGTGTGGTGGTGGCCTCCGCCAGCAGCCGCGCGGCGTGCAGGCGGGCGCGGCGGGGCAGTTCCTGCTCGTCATGGTGCTGGATCATGACGACGGGAATGTCGTTCAGCTCGACGCTGTAGGGCATGGTGAACAGCGGGCCATGCGCCGTCTCCAGCCGGCAGGGCAGGTCATCCACCACCCAATCGGCGCAGTAGCGCAGCCGGGCCTCGGCCAGCAGGTCGGCGGTTTCCAATGTCTCCGTCAGGCCCGGGGCAAGCCAGCCGAGCGGCGGGGCGCCGGTGCAATCCTGGATCGCCTGGATGGTCTGGCGGATCATCGCGCGCTGGTCCGCCACCTTATGGGTCGGCACCTGCACATGGCCGTGCCCCATGAAGTCCCATCCCGCCTCATGCGCCGCCTGCGCCACGCGCGGATAGGCGGTGCAGACGGAGCCGTTGACGGAGAGCGTCGGTCGGATGCCGCGCTTGGCGAAGGCATCGAGAAACCGCCAGAAGCCGACGCGCATGCCGTATTCATGCCAGCCCCAATTGGCGATGTCCGGCAGCAGCGCCGCACCCGTGGGGGCCACCAGAACCTGGCGCGGCATCGGATTATCGATCAGCCAGTTCTCGACATTCACAACCGGCCAGACGGCGACCTTGGCGCCGCCCGGCAGTGCCGAGGGCGGACGATCCGACGGCGTGAGGTAGCGCAGGCGTTGTTCGGGACGCATCACGCCGCCTTCTTCGCATGGTGGGAATGCAGCCGGGCACCGAGCTCGCGCCGCACCTCGTTGAATTCCGGGGAGGCGACGTCGCGTGGCCGCGCCAGTTCCACCTGATGCGCGCTGGCAATGCGGCCGGGGCCAGGCTCCATCACCACGACGCGGTCGGACAGGAAGATCGCTTCCTCAATGGAATGGGTCACGAACAGCACGGTCAGGCCGGTGCGCTGCCACAGTTCAAGCAGCTCGTCCTGCAGGCGTTCACGCGTCATCGCATCCAGCGCGCCGAAGGGTTCGTCCATCAGCACCACCTCGGCATCGTTGGCCAGGACGCGGGCGATCGCGACGCGCTGCTTCATGCCGCCGGAAAGCTGATGCGGATAGGCATCGGCGAAGCGGGTCAGGCCGATCAGGCTGATGAAACGCTCGACCGTCTCGCGCACCTCGGCCTTCGGCCGGCCGCGGCTGGCGGGGCCGAAGCCGATATTTTCGCGCACGGACAGCCAGGGGAACAGCCCGTAATCCTGGAACACCATGCCACGATCCGGCGCGGGGCCGGCGATCGGCTTGCCCCACATCAGGGCCTGGCCCGCGCTCGGCGCCTCGAAGCCCGCGACGATCCGCAGCAGGGTGGATTTGCCGCAGCCGGAGGCGCCAATCAGGCAGACGAACTCGCCCTTCTTCACGGTGAGGTTCGCATCGCGCAGCGCCTCGATGCGGCTATCGTTCAGGATGTAGGTCTTGCCCACGCCCTGGATGTCGAGGATCGGAATTTCAGCCATGGTGGGACGGGCTCCAGCGCAGCAGCCGGTTCATCAGCATCACCACCACGCGGTCGGAGAGGAAGCCGGCGATGCCGATGACGATCATGCCGCAGATGACGAGTTCGGTGCGCGACAGGGTGCGGCCATCCATGATGACGGCGCCGAGGCCCTGCGGCACGCCCGTCATTTCCCCCACCACGATGACGAACCAGGCGAGACCGAGGCCCAGGCGCAGGCCGGTGAAGATGGAGGGCAGCGCAGCGGGCAGCACCACCTTGAAGAACTGCGCATTGCCGCGGCAGCCGAGCATCGAAGCGGCCTCGAACAGCCGCGGCTCGACATTCTTCACGCCGAAGATGGTGTTGAGCAGAATCGGGTAGAAGGCGCCGAGGAAGACCAGGAAGAAAGCGGAGCGCGCGCCGAGGCCGAACAGGATCATCGACAGCGGCAGCCAGGCGGTGACCGGGATCGGCCGCATCAATTGCAGGAATGGGTCGAGCAACTGCCGCACCAGGGCGTTGCGGCCAATCAGCAGGCCGAGCGGAATCGCCACCAGCGCCGCCAGCACGAAGCCGCCATAGACGCGGCTGGCGGAGGCCAAAAGGTGGATATGCAGCGTGGCGGAAAACGCATCATCCCAGATGCCGCCGAACGCGAAATCCACCATGTATTCTGCAACATCGGCCGGCGACGGGATCAGCCGCGTCATCCCCGCGGCCACCGCCCAATGCCAGCCGAACAGCAGCAGCAGCGGCACGATCAGGGACAGCAGCACCGGCCGGACGCGCCGCCAGAGCCGCAGCGCCGGCAGGGGCGGCGCCACGGTCGCCTGGTTGAGGGTCACGTCCGACATGGTGCTGCGCCTCCCGATCAGGCCGTGGCGATGGCGTTGGAGAAGGACGGGTTCAGGAAAGTGTCGAAATTCGGCAGACGGCGGATCTGGCGCAGCTGCAGCATCTGCTCGGCATAGGTGCGGGACTGGCGCAGCACCGTCTCATCCAGCTTCCAGATGTATTCGACATTGTCCGCCCCCAGCGCCTGCTCCACCGCGGCGCGCGGCGCGCCGAGAATCCGCACCGTGGCCTCCGCCACCTCCCGCGGATTCGCCTTCATGTATTCGCTGGCCTGACGGTGGATGTTCAGCATGGTGCGGACCAGCGCAGGGTCGGATTTGATGAGATCCTCGCTGGTGCCGAAGATCATGTTCAGCCCGCCCATCGCGGTGCCGTAGGGGTATTCCACCAACTGCCCGACGCCAGACGAAATGGACAGGCCCGGCCCAGGCTCCGCGCCCACATAGGCATCAATATCGCCGCGGGAGAGCATGGCGTGCATCTCGCCGAAGGGCACGCGCACCGGGGTGATGTCGCGCACGGACATGCCGGATTCACGCAGGCGCTCCAGGATGAACACCTCCTGCGTCGAGCCGGGCCAGATGCCGACGCGCTTGCCACGCAGGTCCGTGATGGCGCGCACATCGCTGCCCGCCTTGCTGATCACGCCCATGCCCTTGTTGCAGAAAGCACCGACGACAACCACGGGCTCACCCGCCGCGGCGCCCAGCGTGGCGGCGGCGATGCCGAAGCCGCCGCAGGCGACGGAGCCGGTGACCACGGCGTTCTTGCCATCGGTCGGGCTGTCGAAAGTGAAGATCTCGATGGTCAGGCCGGCCGGCGCGAAGCGCTGGTAGAAATGCGGCGTCATCGAGTGGATCAGCCGCAGCGAGCCCATCTTCACCGTGCGCGCGGCCTGCGCGTTGGCGATGTGGGGCGCGGCCAATACGGCAGCGGAGGCGGCGAGCAGATGGCGACGACGGATCATGATGTTCTTTCCCTGTTTCATGTGGTGGCGAGGCTGGCGATGAAGGCGCGCCAGCCGCCGAAGCGCGTGATGTCCTCGGCTCCGTGCAGGCCTTCCGGCTCCACGAGGAAGCCCTTGGGCGTGGTGCCATCGGCCAGGCGCAGCGTGCCGATGCAGAGCGGGGCCGGGATGCCGGCGACGAAGCGGCCGAAGCCATCCTCCGGCAGTGCCCAGACCTCCGTCGCAATGGCTTCGCCCTGTGCCACACGCAGCAGGCCGGGGCGGCGCGGCGGGCCGCCGGCCAGTGCGAACAGGCGGTAGAAGGGCTCGGTGGCCACGGCGCGGCGCAGTTCGCCGCCCTCGCGCAGCAATTCGCGATTCAGCGCCATGCCGGACAGATGCGCGCCGACGACGCAGATCTCGATCATGCCATCACCTGCATCAACTGCGTGCCGGTTGCCGCCAGCGCCGCGTCGCGGCCGCGCGGGCCGATCAGCGTGATGCCGAAGGGCAGCCCATCCGGCCGCCGCATCGCCGGCACCGCTAGCGCGGCGAGGTCCTGCAGATTGACGAAATTCGTATAGGTGCCGAGGCGGGCATTGGGGCCGATCGGGTCGGCCTCCAGTTCCGCAAGCGTCGGGAAATTGGGCGCGGTGGGCACCAGCAGCGCCTCCATCCGCGCCCAGGCGGGCAATGTCGCCAGGCGCAGCGCGGCCAGGCGGTGCAGGCCGGCGAAGGCATCCGTTGCCGTGAAGCGCGCGGCGCCGGCCAGGATGCGCTGCGTGACGGGGTGCATCGCATCCCGCGGCACCAGATGGCCGAAGGCGGCATCGCGTTCCGCCACGAAGGCACCCTCATAGAGCAGCCGCGCGGTTTCCAGGAACGGGGTGAGGTCGATCTCGTCGATCGTCACATGCGGGGCGATGCGGGCGAGGCTGGCATCCCACGCCGCGCGCTGCTCAGCGCCATCCAGGTGCAGGTCGGCGGCGCGCGGGATGCCGAGGCGCGTCAGCGGCGCGCCCGGCGTGCCGAGGGTGATGGGGCGCGACCAGGGGTCGCGATCATCGGCGCCCGCCATCACCGCGAAGCCGGCCCACGCATCCGCCACGCTGTTGGCGAAGACGGAGATGCAATCCAGACTCGGGCAGGCCGGCACCACGCCACGGGAGGGGATGGCACCCACCGAGGGCTTCAGCCCGACCAGCCCATTCAGCGCCGCCGGCACCCGGCCCGACCCGGCCGTATCGGTCCCCAGCGCCAGCAGCGCCAAGCCCTGCGCCACCGCGACGGCGGAGCCGGAGGAGGACCCGCCCGGCACGCGATCCGGCGCGCAGGCATTGCGCGGTATGGGGTGCGGCGTGCGGGTGCCGACCAGGCCGGTGGCGAATTGATCGAGATTGGTCTTGCCGATGACCAACGCCCCCGCCGCCACCAGCCGCGCCACCGCCGGCGCGCTCCCGGCCGGCAGATGGGCGAAATCCGGGCAGGCGGCGGTGGTCGGCATGCCGGCGACGTCGATATTGTCCTTCACCGCCACCGGCACGCCCCAGAGCGGGTAACGCGCCGGGTCGAATTCCGGCAGGGCGGCCACCGCGGCGTCCAGATCGGCAGGCGCCGGCCGGTGCAGGAAGATGCCCGGATCGGCCAGCGCATCATGCCGTGCGGAAAGGGCCTGTAGCAGCGCGGAGGGCGTCAGCCCGGCAGCATAGGCGGCGTGCAGCGCGGCGATGCCGGTGGGCAGGCTCGGCGCGGTCATGGCTGAATCGGGTGCGACATCGCACCGGCCTAAGCAAGGCGCGTGCCGCCGCCAGCCCTGTCGCGGTTCAGCAATCCAGGGGAAGCGCGGCGCATCGGTGTATGCAATTATGCCTGAATGGCATAATTCAGCCTATTTTTCGGGCAAACCTGGGCGGCGCAACGCCTCCGCCATCGCCGCCCAGGTCTGCCCCGTCAGCCCGATATGCGTGCGGATCATCGCCGCCGCCGCCGCCGCATCGCCGCGCTGGATGGCGGTGACGATCGCCGCATGCTCGGCATGCGACCGCCCGAGCCGATCCGGCGCCTCCAGCTGCGCGGCGCGGAAGGGGGCCAGGCGGCGGCGCGTGGCGGTGGCGAGCTCGCCCAGATAGCCATTATGCGCGCCCAGATAGAGCAGATGGTGAAAGGCCACATTGGCGGCGCGATAGGCGGCGACATCCGCCTCGCGCACCATCACGGCCATGGCGGCGTGCTGGCGCTCCAGCCCGCGCCGTTCCTCCGGCGTCATCGCCAAGGCGGCCAGCGCGGCGGCCATCGCCTCCAGCTCCGCCATCACCAGGAACATTTCCGCCAGCTGCGTCGTATCGGGAATGGCGACCACCGCGCCGCGGCGGGGCGAAACCTGGACCAGCCCGGTGGGCGCCAATTGGCGCAGCGCCTCCCGCACCGGGGTGCGGCTGGTGCCATGGGTGCGGGCCAGGCCGGCCTCGTCCAGCGGCGTACCGGGCTTCAAGCGGCCGGCGACGATATCCTCCGCCAGCTTGGCGGCAATCGCTTCCGCCCGGGTCGGGCGGGGCTTCGGGGTCGGGCTGGCGCGCGAGCGGGGCATGGCGCGGTTGTGCCGCGCGGCGGGCGTTACCGGAAGGGGAAGGGATACATCAGCCCGCCACGTCGCCACAGATCGGACAGGCCGCGATCGAGGCCGATGGGGGAGCCTTCGCCCAGGTTCCGGTCGAAGATCTCGCCGTAATTCCCCACCTGGCGGATCGCTTCCGCCGCCCAGGTATCCCGCAGGCCGAGCGCCGCGCCGAGGCCCGGGTCCAGGCCGATCAGGAAGCGGGTTTCCGCATCATCCGAGGCCAGCGCCGCATCCAGCGTTGCGCTGCTGACCTCCAGCTCCTCCGCCGCCACCAGGGCATGCAGGGTCCAGGCGACGATCTCGCGCCAGCGCTCATCGCCAGCACGGACGAAGGGGGTCAGCGGCTCGCGACTCAGGCGCTCGGGCAGCAGCAGGGTCTCGGCCGGGTCGGGCAGGTCGGTGGCGCGCAGCGTGGCCAGCGCGGCGGCATCGGCGGTGACCGCATCGCAAATGCCTGCCTTGAAACCCTCCAGCAGCGCCGGGCCGCCTTGTGCCACCACCACCGGCACCAGCGTGATGCCAGCCCGGGCGGCGGCGTTGCGAAGGATGGCCTGGCTGCCATCGACCGCCGGCGCGGCGACGCAGATGCGCTTGCCGTTGAGCTGCGCGAAATTGGCGATGCCGGCATCGGCGCGCACCAGCACCGCCTGGCCATCATACAGCAGCACGCCGGTGGGGACCGCATTGCGGCCGGCATCACGCATGGCGGTGGCCGTCAGGTTGCTGGACAGCACCTCCACCCCACCGGCTTCCAGCCCGGCAAAGCCGGCCGCGACGGAATCGGCGGTGACGAATTCCACCTTTTCCGCATCGCCCAGCACCGCGGCGGCAATGGCGCGGCAGAAATCCGCATCCAGCCCGCGCATCGCGCCACTGGCATCGGGTGCCGAAAAGCCGGGCAATTGGCCAAACACGCCGCAGCGCAGGGCGCCGCGCTGCTGCACCGCCTCGCGCGTCTGCGCGGCGGCCGCGCCGGCCATGACGACCAGCGTGAGAAGACCGAGAAGGCAGCGGCGCATGGCGGTGTTCCGATCCAGGAAGGGGCGCGGCATGGGTTTCAGCATCCGGAGGCTGCGATGCGGCAGACGATGCCGGAGCCAGGCCGCTCCGCCACCCGGCAGATCTGCAGCGCCTGCGCCTCCGCCTGTTCGCGGGTCTGGCCGGCGCCGGCGGCGGTGCGGCGCAATTGCTGCGGCGCGCCGCTGACCGCCTGGGCCAGCGCACCACAGGCATTGGGGAAATCGAGCGTGATCCGGCACTGGTTGCGCCCCACCACGGCCTCACAGGCGCGGATCGCCGCCATGCTGGCCGCGAGCCGGTCCGTCTGGCCGCTGGTGAAGCCGAAGGCGGTGGAGGGTGGTTCCGCCGTGTAGATGAAGCCGAAGCGGCCGCGGATGGCAGCCGCGGTGCCACCCGGGATGGGTGAGGCTGCCTGGATGGTGCCACCCTGGGCGCAGCGCTGCTGGCAGGCATTCACCAGGCCGCGCGGCTGTGTGGCACAGGCCCGCTGGCAGGATGCCGGAATGCTGGCCGGCCGCGCCGCGACCCGCGCCGGCGCGGCCACGCCGGTGCCGAGCGGCTGGAAGCACGCCCCGGCGGAGGGGCCGGAACTCAGCCCGCAGGCGAAGAGCCGCGGGCTGCCCCAGCGCTGCGATGGCAGGGCGATACGCCATGGCCCGCCATCCCGGCATTGCAGGTCCCAGAAGGCGGTGCGGTCCCGGCCGAGGCCGGCGGCATAGATATTGGTGACCTCCGCGCAAGCCAGGCCGTTCGTCCGCAGCAGGCTGCGCAACGCCTCCCGCTGCCCGGCCGCATTCTGCGCCATCAGGGAATCATGGTTCGGGTTGCCGGTCTGCGCCCTGGCGGGCGATGCCACCAGGGGCGCGAGCAGCGCGAACAGACCCGCCATTGCCAGCACAGCCCATCGCATTGCAACGACCCCCAACCGTTTCGCAACCCACACACGCGGGAAGCTTTCGCCCTTCGTTACGCCTAGCGCAAGTCCCGAAAATCGAACGGAATGCGGTCTCCTGCGCCGGATGTCTCGGCTGCGGCACTCGGTGAGGCACGGTCGTGAATTTGCGGCGCGTGAGACGCCGCACCCGGCCCGCCCGGTTGTGCCGCCCCCGCCCGTGACACGCCCGCCGCGCGGGCTCGCCGCCTGTCCCGGCGCGGGCGCGGGATGCTATAGGCAGCGGGTGATGCAGACGGAGCGGATGGCATGAAGACGCGCGCGGCAGTGGCCTGGGCGGCTGGCAAGCCCCTTTCGGTGACGGAAGTGGAAATCGGCGGCCCCAAGGCCGGGGAGGTCCTGATGGAGGTCAAGGCCACCGGCCTGTGCCATACCGACCTCTACACACTGTCCGGCGCGGACCCCGAGGGGCTGTTCCCCGCCATCCTGGGCCATGAGGGGGCTGGCATCGTGCGGGAGGTCGGCGCCGGCGTGACCAGCGTGAAGCCGGGCGACCATGTGATTCCGCTCTACACGCCGGAATGCCGACAGTGCAAAACCTGCCTCAGCCAGCGATCCAACCTTTGCACCGCCAGCCGCGGCACCCAGGGCAAAGGCGTGATGCCGGACGGCACCAGCCGCTTCTCCTGCGAGGGCGCGCCGGTGATGCACTACATGGGCTGCTCCACCTTCGCGAACTACACCATCCTGCCCGAGATCGCCGTGGCGAAGGTGCGGCAAGACGCACCCTTCGAGAAGATCTGCTACATCGGCTGCGGCGTGACCACCGGCATCGGCGCCGTCATCAACACCGCCAAGGTCTGGCCCGGCGCCAATGTGGCGGTGTTCGGGCTGGGCGGCATCGGGCTGAACGTGATCCAGGGCGCCCGCATGGTGGGTGCCGACAGGATCATCGGCATCGACCTGAATGACGGGCGGGAGGAGATGGCCCGGAAGTTCGGCATGACGGACTTCATCAACCCGAACAAGGTCGGCCACGACCATGTGGTGCAGGCCATCATGGACCTGACCGGCGGTGGCGCCGACTTCTCCTTCGAATGCATCGGCAATGTGAAGGTGATGCGCCAGGCGCTGGAATGCACGCATCGCGGCTGGGGCGAGTCCATCATCATCGGCGTGGCCGGCGCAGGGCAGGAGATCAGCACGCGGCCGTTCCAGCTGGTCACCGGCCGGTCCTGGCGCGGCACGGCCTTCGGTGGCGCCCGCGGGCGGACCGATGTGCCGAAAATCGTCGACTGGTACATGCAGGGGAAGATCGACATCGACAGCCTGATCACCCATGTGATGCCACTCGATGAGATCAACCATGGCTTCGAGCTGATGGAGCGCGGTGAATCCATCCGCTCCGTCGTCGTCTACTGAGGGCACCATGCTGCGGCTGACCGAATTGAAGCTGCCGCTGGACCACCCGGAAGGGGCGGTGCAGCAGGCACTTTGCGCAGCACTCGGGCTGCGGGCGGAGGCGGTGCGCGACATCACCATCGCCCGCCGCGCCTGGGATGCGCGCAAGCGGTCGGCCATCCTGCTGGTCTATTCGGTCGATTTTACCGTGGACGACGAAGCGGCACTGCTGCAGCGCGCGGCGGCGGACAAGGTGCTGGCCCGCACGCTGATCCGCACGCCGGATACCAGCTACCGCCCGGTGGCCCAGGCCCCTGCCCTCCTGCCGGCCCGCCCCGTGGTCATCGGCACCGGGCCGTGCGGCATCTTCGCCGCGCTGATCCTGGCCGAGATGGGCTTCCGGCCGATCATCCTGGACCGCGGCAAGGTGGTGCGGGAACGCACCAAGGACACCTGGGGCCTGTGGCGCCGCAACCAGCTGGTGCCGGAGAGCAATGTGCAGTTCGGCGAGGGCGGCGCCGGCACTTTTTCGGATGGCAAGCTCTGGTCCGGCATCAAGGATCCCCAGCATCTGGGCCGCAAGGTGCTGACCGAATTCGTGGCCGCCGGCGCGCCGGAGGAAATCCTCTACGTTGCCAAGCCCCACATCGGCACCTTCCGGCTGGTGACGATGGTGGAAAGCCTGCGCGCCAAGATCGAAGCGCTGGGTGGCGAATACCGCTTCGGCACCAAGGTGGTGGACTTCCTCGTGGAGACCGGGCGCGACGGCCAGCGCCGCATGTGCGGCGTGGTGACGGAAGCGGGCGAGACGATCGAGACGAACCATGTGGTGCTCGCCATCGGCCACTCCGCGCGCGACACGTTTTTCCAGTTGCAGGCGGCCGGCGTTTTTGTGGAGGCCAAGCCCTTCTCCATCGGCGTGCGGATCGAACATCCGCAATCCATCATCGACCGTGCCCGCTTTGGCGGCTTCGCGGGCAACCCGATCCTCGGCGCGGCGGACTACAAGCTGGTGCATCACTGCGCCAATGGCCGCTCCGTCTATTCATTCTGCATGTGCCCGGGCGGCACCGTGGTGGCGGCGGCGAGCGAGCCGGGGCGGCTGGTGACCAATGGGATGAGCCAGTATTCGCGGGCCGAGCGCAACGCCAATGCCGGCATCGTCGTTGGCATCACGCCAGAGGTGGACTACCCCGGCGACCCGCTGGCCGGCATCGCCCTGCAACGGCATTGGGAGGAACGCGCCTTCGTCGCCGGCGGCAGCAATTACTGCGCACCCGCGCAGCTTGTCGGCGACTTCCTGGCGGGCCGCGCCTCCACCGGGCTCGGCGCGGTGGTGCCCAGCTACAAGCCGGGCGTGACGCCGACCGACCTCGCCACCTGCCTGCCGGATTTCGCCGTCGCCGCGATGCGCGAAGCCCTGCCCGCCTTCGGCAAGCAGATCCGTGGCTTCGACATGGCGGAGGCGTTGATGACGGGGGTCGAGACGCGCACCTCCTCCCCCATCCGCATCCGCCGCGATGCCAGCTTCCGCAGCGTGAACACGCTCGGCCTGTACCCGGCGGGCGAAGGCGCGGGCTATGCGGGTGGCATCTTTTCCGCCGGCGTGGATGGCATCCGCGTGGCGGAGGCAGTGGGGCGCGATATGGCCGGGCTGGCGCAAGCGGCGTGACCCATTTCGATGTGGTGGTGCTGGGTGCCGGGGCGGCCGGGCTGTTCGCCGCAATGCGCGCCGGGCAGCGCGGGCGGCGCGTGCTGCTGCTGGACCATGCGGAGGCGGCGGGGAAGAAGATTCTCATCTCCGGCGGCGGGCGCTGCAATTTCACCAATACGGGCTGCATGCCGGATCGCTTCCTCTCGGCCAATCCGCATTTCGCGCGTTCGGCGCTGGCGCGCTACACGCAACACGATTTCATCGCGCTGGTTCGCAAGCACGGCATCCCCTTCCACGAGAAGACACTGGGGCAGTTGTTCTGCGATGGCTCCGCGCGCGCCATTGTCGCGATGCTGCTGGCGGAGTGTTCCGCGGCGAGCGTGGATCTTCGCCTGTCGCACCGCATCACCGAACTCACCCGCGACGACCGCTTCCGCATCGCGACCGACCGCGGCGGCTTCACGGCGGACAGCCTGGTGCTGGCCACCGGCGGCCTGTCCATCCCGAAGATGGGCGCCACCGGCTTCGCGCATGATGTGGCGCGCCGCTTCGGGCTGAAGCTGGTGGTGCCACGCCCCGGCCTGGTGCCGCTGACCTTCGGCGGTGACCTGCTGGCGCTGATGCAGCCGCTGTCCGGCGTCGCGCTGGAGGCCATCGCCAAGGCTGGCAAGGCGGCGTTTCGGGAGGCGCTGCTGTTCACCCATCGCGGCCTGTCCGGCCCCGCCATCCTCCAGGCCTCCTCCTACTGGCAGGAGGGCCAGGCGATCACGCTGGATCTGCTGCCGGAACGCGACGCCACCGCCCTGCTGCTGGCCGGCAAGCGGGCGCGGCCGAAGGCGGAACCCAAGACGATCCTCGGCGAATTCCTGCCGTCCCGCCTGGCGCAGGCCATGGCGGCACTGCATCTGCCGCCGCGCGTGATCGGCGAAGTGGGCGATGCGCCGCTGAAGGCGCTCGGCGCTCTGCTCAAGGCCTGGCGGCTGGAGCCCTCGGGCAGCGAGGGCTATGCGAAGGCGGAGGTGACGCTGGGCGGCATCGACACCGCCGGACTGTCATCGCAGACCATGATGGCGAAGGACGTGCCCGGCCTGTACGTCGTGGGGGAGGCGGTGGACGTGACCGGCTGGCTCGGCGGCTATAATTTTCAATGGGCCTGGTCGAGCGGCTGGGTCGCGGGCGAATCCGCCTGAAGCGCCGGGGTCTGAAGCGCCTGGGAGAAACGCAACAGGTAGCCATCCGGGTCCTGCACGATGAATTGCCGCACGCCGGTCTCGCCCTCGGCCACGCGGTACCATTTCTCCTCGACGTCCAGATATAGCGGCCAACCTGCCGCCTCCAGCCTCGCCAGGATCGGCGCGCAATCCGCCACGGAAATCTGCAAATTCATGCCTCGGCCGAAGGGGCGTTCCAGCTTGCCGGTGATCCAGCGGCGGCCGGGGCCGGCGGCTTCCTCCAGCATCACCTGGGCGCCGTCGCGGTCGAGATAGGCGAAGCGATCCTCCGGGCGGTCATAGGCGATGCGGAAACCGCAGAGATCGCACCAGAAGCGCAGGCTGGCCGCCAGTTCGGCGACCAGCAGCTCCGGAACCAGGATGGCCCGGTGCATCAGGCGATGGCCGCGACCACCAGCATCAGCGCCGCCATGGCGCCACCGGCGACCCGGACGACCATCTGGCTGGCGATGGCACGCGCACCGAACAGCCCCGCCGCATGCAGCGCCGCAGTGGCAAGGATGAAGCCCGCCACGTAGCCGAGCGCACCTGCCCCGGCCATTTCCGTGCCATGCGCGTGCCCGTGCAGCAGCCCGAAGACCGCCACCAGCGGTACCGCGACAGCCAGCGGGAAGCGCGCCGCGGCGGCAACCAGTGCGCCGAGGATGATGACGGATGCCAGGATGCCGGCCTCCACCATCGGCAGCCCGACGCCGCCCGCGCCGAGGCCGAAGCCCAGCACCATGGCGCCGAGAAAGCCCGCCGCCAGCGCCCAGCTGGCACGCCCTGCCAGCAGCCCGGCCCAGAGGCCGACGGCGACCATCGCCAGCACATGGTCCAGCCCGCCGATCGGGTGCAGGAAGCCGGTCAGGAAGCCATGCACATGCGCGCCGCCCTCATGCGCGAGGGCAGGCATCGGCGCGAGCAGTGCGGCCAGGGTGAGAAGACGGCGCATCAGGCAATACCTCCGGATTTCAGAATGAAGGACGCGATTTCGGAAACGCCCTTGTCTTCCTTGAGATTGGTGAAGATGAAAGGCCGCGCACCGCGCATCTTCTTCGCGTCGCGATCCATGACGGACAGATCGGCACCGACCAGCGGTGCCAGATCGGTCTTGTTGATGACCAGCAGGTCGGACCGCGTGATGCCAGGCCCACCCTTGCGCGGAATCTTGTCCCCGGCCGAGACATCGATGACGTAGATCGTCAGATCGGCCAGTTCCGGGCTGAAGGTCGCGGCCAGATTGTCGCCACCGGATTCGATGAACAGGATTTCCAGCGCCGGAAAGCGCGCGGACATTTCCGCCACGGCGGCGAGATTGATCGAGGCATCCTCCCGGATCGCCGTGTGCGGGCAGCCGCCGGTCTCCACCCCCATGATGCGCTCCGCGGCCAGGGCGCCGCTGCGGGTGAGGAATTCGGCATCCTCGCGCGTGTAGATGTCGTTGGTGATGGCGGCGATGTCGTGCGTATCGCGCATCGCCTTGCACAACCGGTCGACCAGCGCGGTCTTGCCGGAACCGACGGGGCCGCCGATGCCGACGCGGAAGGGGCCGTTACTCATGAGCGGAAAAGCCTCGTGTATTGCGTCTCGTGGCGCAGGGAGAACAGGTCGATGATCGGCGCGGCGCCACCGATCTCATCCGCATCGCGAATCGCTAGCGCGGCATCCGTCGCTTGCTGGATGGCGGGCAGCAGGGCGGCGGTGGCGATCTGGCCATCGGTCTGGCCGAGCGGCACCACGCGCACGCCGGCAGAGACCAGATTGGCGGCGAAGGCGGCGAGCCAGGCGAAGCAGGATTCCCGCAGCTGCATGGCGTGGAAGCCCGCAGCCGCACCGAAGGCCACGGCATGGGTCAGCCGCCCGGGATGGCGCGCGGTGAAGCCAGCGAATTCTGGCTGCGGCCAGGCGGCGTTGGTCGCCAGCGCGAAGGCGCCGCCGGGCTGGATGGCCTCCAGCGCCAGTTCCGCCGTGCCGCGCATGGCGGCCGCCAATTCCACCAGCCCGTCCAGCGCGGCATGGTCACGCGCCGTGGCCGCGCGCCAGGACAGCGCCAGCAGCCCGCCATCCACCGCACCCGCGCCATGCGCGAGCGCTGCCTCGGCATAGGCGACCAGGCCGGCGCGATTCGTCACCGCGCCCTCCTCCACCGCCATCTCCAGCCCATGGCTGTAGCTGAAGGCGCCGGTCGGATAGGCGGGGGAAAGCCAGGCCAGCAGCCGGGCGAGGTCGGCCAGATCAATGCTGGTGGTCATGGTCGTGGTGCGGATGCCCATGTGGGTGCCCCGGCAGGCGGTTGTGCTCGCCATAGGCCCCACCCTCCGGATTGAAGGGCGCGCGCACCTTGGCGAGCGTGGCGCCGAGGCCCTCCAGCATGCGGATGATGACGTGGTCGTGCCGGATCAGGATTCGGTCGCCATCGAGTTCCGTGGGCAGGTGACGATTGCCGAGATGCCAGGCGAGCCGCAGCAACTTCGCCGGGCTGTCCGCGGTGACGGAGACCAGATCCTCCGCCGCCGCGCGCAGGCGGATGAAGCCGCCGGCTTCCAGCTCCAGCCCATCGCCATCCCGCATCACCGTGGCTTCCGGCAGATCGAGCAGGAAGCTGCCGCCGCCATCGGTCAGGTAGACCTTGCGGCGGCGGAAGCGGTCGTCGAAATCGACCGTCACGATGTCCTTGGCCGCATCCTCCGGCCAGCTTCCGGCGGGGTGGACGGCGATGGCGCGGGCTTGTGGCATTGGGCTCTCTCAGAACAGGAAATAGCGCTGCGCCATCGGCAGCACGGTGGCAGGTTCGCAGATCAGAAGCTCGCCATCGGCGCGGACTTCGTAGGTCTCGGCATTCACCTCGATCTTCGGCAAGGCGTCGTTCAGCACCATGTCGCGCTTGCCGATGTTGCGCGTATTCGCCACCGCCAGCATCGGGCGTTGCAGGCCGAGGCGTTCGGCGATGCCGCCCTCAAGCGCCGCCTGGCTGGTGAAGGTGACGGAGGAGAGCGTATTGGCGCGACCATAGGCGCCGAACATCGGCCGGTAATGGATGGGCTGCGGCGTGGGGATGGAGGCGTTCGGATCACCCATCGGTGCCATGGCGATGCTGCCGCATTTCAGCACGTAGTCCGGCTTCACGCCGAAGAAGGCCGGCGACCACAGCACCAGATCCGCCAATTGCCCCACCGCGACGCTGCCGACATGCGTGGCGATACCCTGCGAGATGGCCGGGTTGATGGTGTATTTCGCGATGTAGCGTCGCACGCGCAGATTGTCGTTGTCGCCCGTCTCGCCCGGCAGCCTTCCGCGCTGCTGTTTCATCTTATGCGCGGTCTGCCAGGTGCGGAGAATCACCTCCCCCACCCTACCCATCGCCTGGCTGTCGGAGGACATCATGGAGATGGCGCCGAGATCGTGCAGGATATCCTCTGCCGCGATCGTCTCCTTGCGGATGCGGGATTCGGCGAAGGCGACGTCTTCCGGAATGCGCGGGTCGAGGTGATGGCACACCATGAGCATGTCGAGATGCTCATCCACCGTGTTGCGCGTATAGGGCATGGTGGGGTTGGTGGAAGACGGCAGGAAGTTCGGCTCGCCGATCACGCGCAGAATATCCGGCGCATGACCGCCACCTGCGCCTTCCGTGTGGAAGGCCTGGATTGCGCGGCCGCCGATGGCGCGGATCGTGTCCTCGACGAAGCCGCTTTCATTCAGCGTATCCGAGTGGATCGCCACCTGGATGTCGAACGCGTCCGCCACCTTCAGGCAGGTATCGATCGCCTTCGGCGTGGTGCCCCAATCCTCATGCAGCTTGAGGCCACAGGCACCGGCGCGAATCTGTTCCTCCAGCGCCGCCGGCAGCGCGGCATTGCCCTTGCCGAGGAAGCCGAGATTCATCGGAAAGGCTTCCGCCGCCTGCAGCATCCGCGCCAGGTGCCAGGGGCCTGGCGTGGCGGTGGTGGCCAGCGTGCCATGCGCGGGGCCGGTGCCGCCGCCGAACATGGTTGTGATGCCTGAGACCAGCGCTTCCTCGATCTGCTGCGGGCAGATGAAATGGATATGCGGATCGATGCCGCCCGCCGTCAGGATGCGCCCCTCGCCGGCCAGCACTTCGGTGCCCGGGCCGATGATGATGGTGACACCCGGCTGCGTATCCGGATTGCCGGCCTTGCCGATGCTGTGGATCAGCCCGTCCTTCAGGCCGACATCCGCCTTGTAGATGCCGCTGTGATCCACGATCAGCGCATTGGTGATGACGGTATCCACCGCGCCATTGGCGCGCGTGACCTGCGACTGACCCATGCCGTCACGGATCACCTTGCCGCCGCCGAACTTCACCTCCTCGCCATAGATGGTCAGGTCGCGCTCGACCTCGATGATCAGGTCGGTATCCGCCAGGCGCAGGCGGTCGCCGGTGGTCGGGCCGTACATGCCCGCATAGGCGCGGCGGGAGAGTTTTGCGGGCATCAGAGCTTCCCCTCCGTCTCGCCGCGGAAACCGTGCACGATGCGGGCGCCGGCATAGGGCACCAGCCGCACGCTGCGCGCCTGCCCCGGCTCGAACCGCACGGCGGTGCCGGCGGGGATATCCAGGCGCTGGCCATGCGCGGCCGCACGGTCGAAGCGCAGCGCCGGATTGGTCTCGGCGAAATGGTAGTGGCTGCCGACCTGGATCGGCCGGTCGCCGGTATTCGCCACCTCGATCTCCGTCACCGGGCGGCCGACATTCAACTCGATCTCACCCGCGGCGGGAAACAGCTCGCCCGGGATCATCGGATCGGCTCATGCACGGTGACGAGCTTGGTGCCGTCCGGGAAGGTCGCTTCGACCTGGATCTCGTGGATCATCTCGGCAATGCCCTCCATCACCTGCTCGCGGGTGACCACCGTGGCGCCGTCGCGCATCAGCTCCGCCACGCTGCGGCCGTCGCGGGCACCTTCCACCACGTAATCGGTGATCAGGGCCACCGCCTCCGGATGGTTCAGCTTCACACCACGCTCCAGCCGCCGGCGGGCGACGATGGCCGCCATGGCGACCAGCAGCTTGTCCTTCTCACGCGGCATCAGGTTCATGCGTCACCTCCGGATCGAGCCAAGCATGGCGCATGCCACCTCATCCGCGCCAGAGCCGCGGCAGCTTCGGCGGCAGGCCCAGCGCGGCCTCGCGCAACGCCATGATGGCCGCGCCGAGCCCGGCGCGCACCGCCCCGGCCTCCCCCAGCCAGCGTGCCAGCAGAAGCCCCGGCGCGACCAGCCCGGCCCCGCCCTGCGCCAACTCCCGCGCCAGGTCGCGATGCGCGGCGGCCTCCGGCAGGGCGAGCACCAGCGTGGCCATGGCGCCTGCGCCATCCAGCGTGAAGCGGTGGTTTAGGGCGTCCGGGTCCAGCCGTAGCGCATCCACCCACCGCAGGCGGCCGTCGCGGGTGATGCGCCAGCGGTCCTGCAGCGCGCCATGGGCGAAGACCTCGCCCCGCGCGGCGCGGCCGAATACCAGCATCTCCGCCGCCAGTAGCCGCGCATCCGGCGCCAGCGCGATATCCAGGCGCCGGCGCAGCCTCGCGCCATCGAACAGGATCGTCTCCTGCGGCAGCCACTCGCAGGTGGAATTCGCGCCAAGCGTGATATGCGCGGAGATTTCCGTCTCCGGCCCCAGGCTGCGATAGATCTTCTCGGCGGCCGGCGTAGTTGCGGCGAAGCGCGCCGCGGCGCCGAGTGTGATGACGGATTGCAGCGCATCGCCGCCCGCCAGCCCACCCGCGACATTGACCAGCGCCGCCTGCTTCGGCTCATCCGGGTCAGCGTCCGGGAACAGCACGCGCAGCGGCGCGGATTGGAAGAGATGCGCGATTCGCGCGCCACCTGGCGCGGCAACCAGGCCGAGTTCGGCACGCCCATGGGCGCGCTGGTGGTGGGGCGCGGGCGCCGCTTCGCTGCACATCATGCCGAGCATGCCATGGTGAACACAGAACGACCAGAGACGGCGCAGCTGCCCAATTCGCAAGCGTCGTACGCGCCACGAATGCAGTGATCGCCCATTTCGGCGGCATCGGCGCGGAATTCGTTACTCGGAAGTGACAGATGGGCGCGGCAGGATCGTATGCGATGGCTGTGGCACGCATCTCGCAAAGCCAGGGCTTCGGGAGGCGACGGCGGCGCTGTCGCCGAGGCGCTGAATCCCGTGGAGGCTTCAAAACATGATCCATCGCATGCCCATCACGCGGCGCGCCGCGCTCGCCGGCCTCGGCAGCGTGCTTGCCGCGCCCGCCATCCGCCCATCCTTCGCGCAGGCCGCCCCGATTCGCGTCGGCGTGCTGCACTCGCTGTCCGGCACCATGGCGATCAGCGAAACCGCGCTGCGCGACACCGTGCTGATGATGGTGGAAGCGCAGAACGCCGCAGGCGGCATCCTCGGCCGCCGGCTTGAGGCCGTGGTGGTGGACCCGGCCTCCAACTGGCCGCTGTTTGCGGAGAAGGCGCGGGAACTGCTCGCCGTCTCCCGCGTCGATGTCACCTTCGGCTGCTGGACCAGCGTGTCCCGCAAATCCGTGCTGCCGGTGTTCGAGGAGCTGAACGGCCTGCTGTTCTATCCCGTGCAATATGAGGGTGAGGAAGAGAGCAAAAACATCTTCTACACTGGCGCCGCGCCGAACCAGCAGGCGATCCCGGCCGTCGAATACCTGATGAGCGCCGATGGCGGCGAGGCCAAGCGCATCGCGCTGCTCGGCACGGATTATGTGTATCCGCGTACCACCAACCGCATCCTGCGCGCCTTCCTGAACAGCAAGGGCATCGCCGATGCCGACATCATGGAGGAATATACCCCTTTCGGACACAGCGACTGGCAGGGCATCGTCAGCCGCGTGAAGCGCTTCGCCGGCGAGGGCAAGCGCACCGCCATCGTCTCCACCATCAATGGCGACGCCAACGTGCCGTTCTACCGTGAACTGGGCAACCAGGGCATCAAGGCGGAAGACATTCCCTCCGTCGCCTTCAGCGTCGGTGAGGAGGAGCTCGCCGGCATCGATGCGCGACCGCTCGTCGGCCATCTGGCGGCGTGGAACTACTTCATGTCCGTCGACAGCCCGGCCAACACGCAGTTCAAGGCGATGTGGCAGAGCTACATCAAGAACCCGCGCCGCGTCACCAATGACCCGATGGAGGCCACCTTCGTCGGCTTCAAGATGTGGGCGCAGGCCGTCGCCAAGGCCGGCACCACCGCGGTGGATCCGGTGCGCACGGCGATCATCGGCCAGAAGGTGGACGCGCCCTGCGGCTACACGCTGGAAATGCACGCCAACCACCATCTGTCGAAGCCGGTGATGATCGGTGAGATCGAGGCGAACGGGCAGTTCAACATCGTCTGGAAGACGCCGAACGCAATCCCGGCCGAGAACTGGTCACCCTTCATCCCGGAGAACGCCAACCGGCGCCGCGGCTGAGGGAGCGGGACGGGGCGGCTTTGTGCCGCCCCTGTCCACATCGCGCATGAAGCATTCCGTCCTCATCTTCCTGATGGTGCTTGCCCTGGCGCTGCCGGCGCGCGCGCAGGACGCCTTCACCGCCGGCCTCACCGGGCTCGGTACCAGCTTCAACCAGACTGCGGAAGCGGTGGACCGGCTCGGCGCCAGTGGCGACCCGCGCGCCCTGCCCCTGCTCCGCGCGCTGGCCGATGGAAGGCTGCTGCGCCAGGCGGATGGCGCGCTGTTGATCCGTGACGGGGCCGGCGCCATCGATGCCATGAGCGGCGCCAGGGCGGAGGCTGGCGGCGCGGAGCCGGTGCGGCTGAACAACCGCGTACGCGTCGCGCTGCGGGGCGCCTTGGGACGGTTGCAACTGCTCTCGCCCGACCAGGCCGAGCGCCAGGCGGCGGCAGAGGCCGTGTTCCGCAGCCGATCGGCCGAGAATGTGCCGCTGCTGGAGGCCGCGTTGGCGCGCGAGACGGTGCCGGCCATTCGCGCGCGCATGGCGCTGGCGCTGGCCGCGTCGCGGCTGATGGCGAGCGATGCGGCGGACAAGCTGCTCGGCGTCACCGCGCTCGGCGCCACGGCGTCGCCGGAGGCGCGCGCGGTGCTGCTGGAATTCCGCAGCGCCAATCCGGATATCGCCCCGCAGATCGATGAGGCCGTCGTGGCGATCGACCAGCGCCTGGCGCTGCGCCGTGCGGCGGAGACGCTGTTCCAGGGGCTGTCGCTCGGCTCCGTGCTGCTGCTGGCAGCACTCGGCCTCGCGGTGACCTTTGGCGTGATGGGCGTGATCAACATGGCGCATGGTGAGTTCGTCATGCTCGGCGCCTACACCACCTTCGTCGTGCAGGAGGCGCTGCGCGACATCCCCGCCCTGCAACCCTGGTCGCTGCCGCTGGCGGTGCCGGCCGCCTTCCTGATCACCGCGGCCTGCGGCGCGGCGATGGAACGCGGGCTGATCCGCCACCTCTACGGTCGGCCGCTGGAGACGCTGCTGATGACCTTCGGCGTCGGCATGATGATCCAGCAGGCGGTGCGCCTGGCCTTCGGCGCGCAGAACCGCGAGATCATCAGCCCGTCCTGGATGCAGGGCACGCTGATGCTGCCGGGGGATATCGCGGTGACGCAGAACCGGCTGTGGATCCTGGCCTTCTCGCTGGTCGTGCTCGCCCTGACGGTTGCCGCCATTCGTTTCACCCGCTTCGGGCTGGAGATGCGCGCGGTAACCCAGAAGCGCGCCATCGCGGCGTCCATGGGCATTCGCACCGGGCGGGTGGATGCGCTGACCTTCGCCTTCGGCTCGGGCATCGCCGGCATCGCAGGCGTGGCGCTGAGCCAGATCGACAATGTCTCCCCCAATCTCGGCACCGGCTACATCATCGACAGCTTTCTCGTTGTGGTCTTTGGCGGCGTGGGGTCGTTGGCGGGCACGCTGGTGGGGGCCTTCGGGCTCGGCATCATCAACAAGGTGCTTGAGCCCTGGGCCGGTGCCGTGCTGGCCAAGGTGTTCGTGCTGGTGGCGGTGATGCTGTTCATCCAGCGCAAGCCGCGCGGCCTGTTCGCGCAGAAGGGAAGGGCGGCGGAGGCATGAGCCTGGCGGTATCCACCCCCTCCTCGCCCACGCGGCTGCGGCTTGGGCTGCGGGCGGGGCTGGTGATCTTTGTGCTGCTGCTCGGCATCATGCCGCTGCTGAACCTGCTGCCGGTCAGCCACCCGCTGCATGTTTCCGACTTCCTCGTCTCCATCACCGGCAAATGGATCTGCTACGCCATCCTGGCGCTGTCGCTGGACCTGGCCTGGGGCTATGCGGGCATTCTCTCGCTTGGCCATGGCGCCTTCTTCGCGCTGGGCGGCTATGCCATGGGCATGCATCTGATGCGGCTGATCGGGCCGCGCGGTGTCTATGGCCATCCGGTGCTGCCGGATTTCATGGTGTTCCTCGGCTACCAGGAACTGCCCTGGTACTGGCTGGGCTTCGACAGTTTCCCCTTCGCCATGCTGATGGTGCTGCTGGTGCCGGGGCTGCTGGCGCTGGTGGTGGGTTTCCTGTCCTTCCGCAGCCGCATCACCGGCGTGTACCTTTCCATCCTGACGCAGGCGATGACCTTCGCGCTGATGCTGGCCTTCTTCCGCAATGATATGGGCCTCGGCGGCAATAACGGCTTCACCGACTTCAAGGAGCTGCTGGGCTTCTCGCTGAATACTTCCGGCGCCCGGGCCGGGCTGTTCTATGCTTCGCTGATCGCGCTGGTGCTGTCGTTCCTGATCTGCCAACGGCTGACACGCAGCAAGTACGGGCGCGTGCTGACGGCGATCCGCGATGCCGAAAGCCGCGTGCGTTTCCTGGGCTATGACACCACCAGCCATAAGCTGTTCGCCTTCGTGCTCTCCGCCATGCTCGCGGGCGTGGCCGGCGCGCTGTACGTGCCACAGGTCGGCATCATTAACCCGGGCGAGTTCAGCCCGGCCAATTCGATCGAGGCGGTGATCTGGGTGGCAGTGGGTGGGCGCGGCACGCTGGTGGGCGCGGTGCTTGGCGCCTTCACTGTCAACGGGCTGAAGACCTGGCTGACCAGCGCGGCGCCAGACCTGTGGCTGTTCGTGCTGGGCGGGTTGTTCGTCGCGGTGACACTGTTCCTGCCGAAGGGACTGATCGGGCTGATGAAGGGTCGCGGCCGATGAGCAAGGGCCGCCGCCTTTACCTCGACGGCGTCTCGGTCGTCTTCGACGGCTTCCGGGCGCTGAACAATCTTTCGCTGATTGTGGAGCCGGGCGAACTTCGCTCCGTCATCGGCCCCAACGGCGCCGGCAAGACGACGATGATGGACGTCATCACCGGCAAGACCCGCCCCACTGGCGGCAAGGTGCTGTTCGGCGAGACCGACCTGACGCGCATGGATGAGGCCGGCATCGCCAATCTCGGCATCGGCCGCAAGTTCCAGAAACCCACCATGTTCGATGCGCTGACGGTGTTCGAGAATCTGGAACTCGCCCTGAAGGCGCCGCGCGGCCCCATCGCCTGCCTGCGCTGGAAGCTGACGGGCGAGGCGCGGACCCGGATCGAGACCACCATGGCCGAGATCGGGCTGACCGAACGCGCGCAGGACCTGGCCGGCATCCTCAGCCACGGCCAACGGCAATGGCTGGAGATCGGCATGCTGCTGATGCAGGACCCGGAACTGCTGCTGGTGGATGAACCCGTGGCCGGCATGACCGATTCGGAAACCGAGCACACCGCTGCCCTACTGGTCCGCATCGCCGGCCGCCGCAGCGTGGTGGTGGTGGAGCACGACCTGGAATTCGTCCGCGCCCTCGGCCGCCGCGTCACCGTGCTGTGCGACGGCAGCGTGCTGTCGGAGGGCTCGATCGACCATGTGCAGAACGACCAGCGCGTGATCGAAGTGTATCTGGGGCGATGAGATGCTGACCGTATCCGCGATCGACCTGTCCTCCGGCGCCAGCCTGTGCCTGCGCGGCGTGTCGCTGGAGGCGGCGCCGGGCAAGGTCACAGCGGTGCTGGGGCGCAACGGCGTCGGCAAATCCTCGCTGCTGCGTGCCATCATGGGGCTGGAGAAGGTGCGCGTGGGGACCATCACCTGGGAAGGCCGTGACGTGACACGGCTCGCACCAGCGGAACGCGCCCGCGCCGGCATCGGTTATGTGCCGCAGGGGCGCGAGATTTTTCCATTCCTCACCGTGCAGGAGAATCTCGAAACCGCGCTCGCCGCGGCACCGCGCGGGTCCGGCGTGGATTCGGAAGTGTTCGACCTGTTCCCCATCCTGCGCCAGTTCCTGCGCCGGCGCGGCGGCGATCTCTCGGGCGGGCAGCAGCAGCAACTGGCGATCGGCCGCGCGCTGTGTGCCCGGCCGCGGCTGCTGATCCTCGATGAGCCGACGGAGGGGATCCAGCCCTCCGTCATCAAGGATATCGCCCGCGTCATCCGCCATTTGGCGAAGGATCGTGGCATGGCCGTGATCCTGGTGGAGCAATACTACGATTTCGCCCGGGAGCTGGCTGATTCGATTGCGGTGATGGTGCGCGGCGAGGTGGCACTGGCCGGCGCGGCCGGCACGCTCGATGAGGGCGCCGTGCGGAAGCTGCTCACCGTCTGAGCGCCAGAAGCCCCCTGCAGTCACGGGCACAACGGAAACCGCACCGGCTGGCACTGCCGAAATCCCGGCCCGTCCGCAGCCGGTTGAAACCATGTCCTTCGACCTGGCCGCCACCACGCGTAACCTGTTCGCAAGCGGCCTGCCGCGCCGGCATGGTTCGCTGCGCGCCTACGGAATGGTGCAGGTGGAGATCGACCCGCCGCCGTCCGCGGCAGATCAGCTAAGCGTCTCCATCAACCGGCGAAGCAGTTCCGCGCGCGGTACCAGGCTGTCCAGGTAGATCTGTTCGAAATCCGTATGCCCACCCTTGCCGTCGGCGCCCAGCCCATCGAGCACCGGCGCCAGATCAGCGCAGAAATTGCCGTCGCTTCCACCGCCGGTCTTCAGGTCCTGCAGATCGAAGCCGATTTCCGCTGCCAGCTTCCGCGCATGGTCGAACAGCGCGGCGATCTCCGGCGTCTTCTCATAGGGCGGGCGATTGAGGCCACCGGTGATGGTCATTGTCACATCGGGGCCGTGCGGCGCCAGTGCTCGCACTTTGGCCAGCATCTCCGCCGCAATGGCCGGGGTCGGCAGACGCATGTCGATGGCGGCGCGGGCTTCTTCCGCCACCACATTCGCCCGCGTTCCGCCGGTGATCGTGCCGACATTCACCGTGATGCCGCGTTCGTAATCGGTCATGCCGTGCAGCGCTATGATCTGATGCGCCAGTTCGCCGATGGCGGAACGCCCATCCTGATGGCGGCTGCCGGAATGCGCGGCGCGGCCCTTCATCATCAGGTCGAACCGCGCGGCGCCCTTGCGTGCCGTGACGATCTTGCCGCCCTCCCGCGCCGGCTCCGTCACCAGCACGTACTTCGCGCGACCACCAAGCTCGCGAATCAAATCCTTGCTGGTGGGGCTGCCGACCTCCTCATCCGAATTGAACAGATAGGTAATGGGCAGCGGCGTCGGCGTGTTGGCGCGCAGGAAGGTCAGGAACGCCTCGAAGGCGAGGCGCGCGCCGGCCTTCATGTCATAGATGCCGGGACCATGGGCGATGCGGTCCTGCACCCGGAAGGGCATGCGCGCCAGCATGCCCATCGGGTGCACCGTATCCAGATGCGACAGGACGAGAATGCCCGGCGCATCGCCACCCCAGGGTGAGCGCAGCAGCAGATGATCGCCCATGCCGTCGCGGCCCGGAATGATCTCGGTCCGCGCCCCGGCCTCACCCGCTTCCGCCGCCACCTTCGCCATCAGCGCGGAAATCGCCTCCGGCGCATCGGTCGGTGTCTCATGTTCCACCCAGGGGCGGATGCCGGCGAGCAGGGTTTCGGTGGTGAATTTCATGCGGAGGGCACCAGTCTGGAGACAAGGGTTGGGGCATCGGCGGCCTGCGCGATGGCGGCCAGGGCGGCATCCGTCCCGGGCGTGCTCAGCACGCGCGCCGCGCAGTCGCGGAATTTCTGTTCATGTTCCGCCTCGCTCATCGGGTTGCCCGGGGCACCACGGCGAAGGCTGCGGATTTCGGTACGGCTGCTGCCATCTGTCAGATGCAGGGTCACGCGGGTGGCGGGCCGCGGCATCGCATCGGGCAGGGCCAGCATGGTGATGCGCGGCATCAGCGCGCGGATGTCGGGGCGATGGATTGCCTCACCCTCGAAATCCGCCAGCGCCACCTGGCCCTGCAGCGCCGCGGCGGCCAGACAGTATTGCATGCTGAACCGCGCCTCCATGCCGCTGCGCGGATTCTCATGCACCAGGTTGCCGGCAAGCACTGCGGGCAGCGCCGTCTCGATCCGCGCGATGCGGTCCGCCGGTATGCGCAAAGCCAGCAGCGCATCCAGCGAGAGATGCGTGGCGGCGCAGGTAGGATAGGCCTTGTAGCTGATGCCCACGGCTTCGATGGCCAGCGGCGCCGTCTCGCCGGGCGGCTCCATCGTCCCCTCCGGGGTGGCGCCACCGGCGAACATCTCGGCGAAACGCCAGCGACCCTCCAGCGCCTCATCCGTGCCGCCGACGCCCTGTTCCGCCAGGCTCGCCGCCAGCAGACCGCTTTTCGCCGCCAGGCCAGCATGCACGGATTTCGCCATGGCGCCGAGTTGCATGCGGCTGCCGCTCGCCATGCTGGTGGCGAGGCTCAGCGCATCCCGCGCCTGCACCGCATCCAGCCGCAACAGGCGTGCGCAAGCGGCGGCCGCACCGATGGCGCCGATGGTGGAGGTGGCGTGCCAACCGAGCGCGTAGTGACGCGGATTAACGCCGCGGCCAATGCAGGCCATCACCTCCAGCCCGACCACCAGCGCATCCAGCAGCCCCGCGCCATCGGCGCCGCGTTCCTCACCCAGCGCCAGAATGGCGGGCACCAGCACGGCGGTGGCGTGGCCGGCGAGCGGATCGAAGGTGTCGTCATAATCCAGCACATGCGCCGCCGCGCCATTCACCAGCGCCGCCCAGGGTGCGGCGAGCGCCTGCCCCGTGCCGACCACGCGCGACACGCCACCACCCCAGCGCGCCACGGCGGCTGCGGTCCGGCGCGGCGTTTCCTCGACCGATCCGGCCAGCATCACGCCGATGGCATCGCGCAGCCCCTGCATGGCCAGCGGTGCCACCGCCGCGGTGCGGGCACGCGGATGATCCGCAATCCATTCCGCGATGCGTTGCGATGCCGCCATGCCTGCCGGTTCCCGTTGATCTGGCAAGCGTCGCGCCGGAGCCTTAGTCGTGCAAGCCCCGCATCTTCACGCCGCCGGCAAAGCCGTGCGAAGCTCGGCGCAGATGGCGGGAAGGAATACGGCATGGCGGGCTCTCGGGCTGGGGCGATCGCGCGCGCGGAACGCTGCTTTGACGATGGCGCATATCTCGAGGCGCTGCGGAAGCTGGTGGCGGTACCGACGGAAAGCCAGTTGCCGGACAGCCTTCCGGCGCTGACGCGCTATTGCACCGAGACGATGCCCGCCCTGATGCGCGACATGCCCTTCGAGCAGATGGTGCTGGACAATCCCCGCAGTGGACGTGGCCCGGTCTTCCTGGCAACGCGCATCGAGGACCCGGCGCTGCCAACCGTGCTGGTCTACGGCCATGGCGATGTGGTGCGCGGCCTGGCGCCGAAATGGAGCGAAGGCCTCGACCCCTGGCAGGTCACGCCGCGCGGCGAGAAATGGTACGGGCGCGGCACGGTCGACAACAAGGGCCAGCACCTGATCGCCATCGAGGCTTTGCGTGCCGTGCTGGCGGAGCGTGGCGGACGCCTCGGCTTCAACGCCAAGGTGCTGGTCGAAACCGGGGAGGAACAGGGCTCCCCCGGCCTGCGCGACCTGCTGCGGGCAGAGAAGGACCGGCTGGCGGCGGATGTGTTCATCGGGCTGGACGGGCCGCGGCAGACCACCTTCATGCCGGAAATGAAGCTCGGCGCGCGCGGCGGCGTGGCCTTCGACCTGGTGGTGCGGCTGCGCGACCACGCGCATCATTCCGGCCATTGGGGCGGCGTGCTGACGGACCCCGGCTTCGTGCTGGCACATGCGCTGGCCAGCATCACCGACCGCAACGGCCGCATCCTGGTGGAAGGCTGGACGCCCGCCGCGATGCCGGCCTCTGTCAAGCGCGCCATCGGCGATCTGGTCTTCGAGGACATCCCCGGCCTGCCCGATGGCGATCCCGGCTGGGGCGAGCCCGGGCTGACCAAGGCCGAAAAGATCTTTGGCTGGACCAGCGTGATCGTGCTGGCACAGCTCACCGGTCACCCGGATGCGCCGACCAATGCTGTGCAGGGCGAGTCCCGCGCGCGGCTTCAGGTGCGGCACACGGCGGATATCCCCGGCGCCGACTTCGTCCCCGCGCTGCGCCGGCACCTGGATGCCAAGGGCTTCCCGGAAGTCGAGATCGTGCCGATGATGGAGCGGGACATGTTCGGCGCCTCGCGCACCGACCCCGATGATCCCTGGGTGGCGATGGTCGCGGGTTCGATGCGGCGCACCACCAACCGGGCGCCGAACATCATCCCGAACTCCTCCGGCTCCAACCCCTCCGACATGTTCCTGGAGGAACTCGGCACGCCGGTGATCTGGATTCCGAACAGCTATGCCGGCTGCAACCAGCACGGCCCGGACGAACACGCGCTGGCGCCGCTGCTGCGGGAAGGGCTGGGCCTGATGGCCGGCATCTGGTGGGACATTGGCGAAGGCCAGGTGCCGGCTCGCCGGTGAAGGAGGAAACGCGGATGCAGGATGCTGTCAGCGGCCCGGAGATGATGGCCAATCTGCGCGAGATCGCGCGCTGGATGAAGCTGAGCGGGGAGAAGGATGAGCTGGAGTCGATCCGCTTCCTCGAAACCCGCATGCGCGACTATGGCTTCCGCACGCAGCTTCTGTTGCACGACGCCTATATCAGCCTGCCCGGCAAGGCGCAGGTGCTCGTCGATGGCAAGGCGATAGGCTGTATCACGCAATCCTTCTCCTGCCCCGGCACCATCTCCGGCGTGCCGGTCTATCTCGGTCATGGCACGGATGCGGATTTCGCCGGGTGCAGCCTGGCGGGGCGCATCGTGCTCTGCGAGGGCATGGCAACGCCCGCTGTGGCACGGCGCGCCGCCCGTGCCGGTGCCGCCGGGCAACTCCATATCTCCCATCATGAACACATCCACGAGATGTGCATCTCCCCGGTCTGGGGCAGCCCCGGCACCAGCACGCGGGATGAGCTGCCCACCACCATCGTCTGCAGCGTGAACAATGCCGATGGCAGCGCGATCCGCGATGCGCTGGCCGCTGGCGGCGAGCCTGTGGTGACGCTGGAGGCGGAGGTGGATACCGGCTGGCGCAAGACGCCGATCCTGGTCGCGGAACTTGGTGAACCGGACGCGCCCTTCATCCTGATGTCGGGCCACCAGGACACCTGGTATTACGGCGTGATGGATAACGGCTCCGCCAATGCCGGCATGATGGAGGCGGCGCGGATCTGCGCGCAGCAGCAGGCGAAATGGCAGCGCGGGCTGCGCGTGTGTTTCTGGTCCGGCCATTCGCATGGCCGTTACTCCAGCTCCGCCTGGTATGCCGATACGCATTGGGACGAGCTGGACCGCCTCTGTGCCGCGCATGTGAATGTGGACAGCCTCGGCGGTGTCGGCGCCACGGTGCTGGAGAATGCGGCCGCGATGACGGAGCTGCGGCATCTGGCGGCGGAAGCGGTGCAGGCGCAGACCAACCAGACCTACAAGGGCAAGCGCAAGGCACGCAACAGCGACGAGAGCTTCGTCGGCATCGGCATTCCTTCCATGCTGGGCTCGATCAGCGAACAGCCGGCCAAGCACGAACAGGCGCGCAATGCGCTGGGCTGGTGGTGGCACACGCCGCACGACCTGCTGGACAAGATCGACGAGGCCAATCTGGTGCGCGACACGCGCGTGCTGACGCAGGTGGTGTGGAAGCTGCTGGCGGAGCCGGTCGTGCCGCTGGACCATGCGGCGACGGCAGACGCCTTGCTGAAGGAACTGGCGCCGCTGGCGCAGAAGCTGGATGGGCGGTTCGATCTTGGCGGGCTGGTGGCGGCGGCAACGCGGCTGCGCGACAGCGCCGCCAATCTTCCCGGCCGCCCCGCAAAGGATGCGGCGGCCGCGAGTGCGGCGCTGATGCGTGCGTCCCGCGCGCTGGTGCCGGTGGACTACACGCCCGGCGACCGCTTCGGCCATGCCGCCGCGCTGCCCCTGCCCGCCTGGGCGACCCTGCAGCCGGTACGCGACCTGGCCGCCACGGCGCCCGGCAGCGACGCCGCGAAATTCGCCACCGTGGACGCGCAACGCGCCCGGAACCGCCTGGCCCATGCGCTGCGTGAGGCCCAGGCCGCCATCGACGACGCCGCCGCGGCACTGAACTGAAGGAAATACCCCCATGCAGAACGACGAACAGGTCTGGCGCAGCGTCGATGACCGCAAGGAGACCTATGCCGCCCTCAGCGACCGCGTCTGGGCGATGCCGGAGCTTTGCTACAACGAACACCGCAGCGTCGCGGAACACATCGCCATGCTGGAGGCCGAGGGCTTCGCGATCACGCGCGACGTGGCGGGCATTCCGACCGCGGTGATGGGCGAGGCCGGCGAGGGCGGCCCTGTCATCGCCATCCTTGGTGAATACGACGCCCTGCCCGGCCTGTCCCAGGAAGCTGGCGTGGCCGAGCACAAGCCGCTGCCGGGTGATGGCTACGGCCATGGCTGCGGGCATAATGTGCTGGGCTCCGCCAGCCTGCTCGCCGCCGCCGCGGTGAAGGATTATCTCAAGGCCAACAACCTGCCCGGCCGCGTGCGCTACTATGGCTGCCCGGCGGAAGAAGGCGGCGCGGCCAAGGGCTTCATGGTGCGGGAGGGCGCCTTCGATGATGTGGACATTGCCATCTCCTGGCACCCGGCCAGCTTTTCCGGCGTGAATGAGGCGATCTCGCTCGCCAACACCCGCATCGATTTCTCCTTCACCGGGCGCGCCGCCCATGCCGCATCCTCCCCGCATCTCGGTCGATCGGCGCTGGATGCGATCGAATTGATGAATGTCGGCGTGAATTACATGCGCGAGCATATGCCGAGCGATGCACGCATCCACTACGCCTATCTCAACGCCGGTGGCATCGCGCCGAATGTGGTGCAGTCGCAGACCAAGGTGCGCTACCTGATCCGCGCGCGGAACCTGGTGGAGCTGAACGCGCTGGTCACGCGCGTGCGGAAGATCGCGGATGGCGCGGCGCTGATGACGGAGACCACGGTTTCCACCCAGGTGATCTCGGCGGTGTCCAACCTGCTCGGCAATTCGCCACTGGAACGGCTGATGCAGGATAACTTCGAGCGCCTCGGCCCGCCGCAATTCACCGATGAAGACAAGGCCTATGCGGCCGAGATCCAGAAGACCCTGTCGGAGGAGGACATCCTCTCCGGCTATCGCCGCCAGGGCGTCACGCCGGATACCGGCAAGGCGCTGTGCGAGCTGATCGTGCCGCTCGGCGCCAAGGGTGCGGGCATGAACGGCTCCACCGATGTCGGCGACGTTTCGTGGAAGGTGCCCACCGTGCAGGCGCGCGGTGCGACCTATGCCATCGGCACGCCGGGCCATAGCTGGCAGGTGGTGGCGCAGGGCAAGGCGCCGGCCGCGCATACCGGCATGGTGCATGTCGCGAAGGTGATGGCCGGCACTGCGGTGGATGCGCTGCGCAACCCGGACCTGATCGCCAAGGCCAAGGCCGACCACGCGGCGCGGACCGGCGGCAAACCCTATGCCAGCCCGCTGCCGGCGGATGCGAAGCCGGCGCTGGGCATGTCGCTGGCCGAGTGATCTGAATTCGCGAAAGCCGCGATCGCCACAGCAATGCTTGCGGCGCGGCAGGGATGACGGCAGCCTTCACCTTTCGGTGCAAGGGTGCCGCCATGCCGCGACGTCAGATGAAGCTCGGTGTCTCGATGATCGGGCTGGGCTACCATATGGCGGCGTGGCGCCACCCGGATATCGACCCGGTCGGCAACATGAAGCTGTCCCATTACGTGGACGTCACGCGCATCGCCCAGCGCGGCAAGCTGGATTTGGTGTTTCTGGCCGATGGTGTCGGCATCCGCGCGCAGGACGAACCGAAGGGTGCGCTGGCGCGCTCCTCGAAGAATGTGGTGTTCGAACCCCTCACCCTGCTCTCGGCGCTTTCCATGGTCAGCGAGCATGTCGGCCTCGTTGCCACCGCCTCCACCACCTATAACGAGCCCTATCACGTCGCCCGCAAATTCGCCTCGCTGGATCACATCAGCGGCGGCCGTGCGGGCTGGAATGTGGTGTCCTCCTTCACCGATACCGAGGCGCGTAATTTCGGCTTCGAGAAGGCGCCGGATTACGAGAAGCGCTACGACCGCGCCGGCGAATTCGTCGAGGTGGTGCGCGGCCTGTGGGAGAGCTGGGAGGATGATGCCTTCATCCGCGACAAGGCATCCGGCATCAATTACGACGAATCCAAGCTGCATGTGCTGAACCACAAGGGCGAGCATTTCCGCGTGGCCGGCCCGCTGAACGTGGCGCGCACGCCGCAGGGGCATCCGGTGATCTTCCAGGCCGGCGCCTCCGATCCCGGGCGCGAATTGGCGGCGGCCACGGCGGATGGGCTCTACGCCGCGTCCCAGGATCTTTCGGCGGCCCAGGCCTACTACAGCGATGTGAAGGGCCGCATGGCGCGCTATGGGCGAGAGCCGGAGCATCTGAAGATCATGCCCGGCATCCTCGCCGTGCCCGGCCGCACGCGGCAGGAAGCGCAGGACAAGCATGAACAGGTGCAGTCGCTGCTGGACCCGCTGCTCGGCCTCAACCAGCTTTCCCGCGTCATGGGCGACCTGTCCGCCTATGATGTGGATGGGCCGGTGCCGGACAGTATCGACCCGCGCATGCGCAGCCGGGCACAGATCTTCCTCGACCTGGCCAGGCGCGACAACCTGACCATCCGCCAGCTCTATACGCTGGTCGCGGCGGGCAACGGCCATCGCACCGTGGTCGGCACGCCGGCGGATATCGCGGACGCCATGCAGGAATGGTTCGAGCAGGGCGCGGCGGATGGCTACAATATCCTACCGCCCTGGCTGCCCGGCGGGCTGGCCGATGTGGTGGATATGGTGGTCCCGGAATTGCAAAGGCGTGGCCTGTTCCGCACGGAATATGAGGGCACGACGCTGCGCGAGAATCTCGGCGTGCCCTACCCCACCCATCGCCGCGCCGCGCTCGCCCGCGGCCTGGCCGCCGAATAGCCGAGAGGGAGACGCCACCATGCGCCTGCTCCGCCCCCTACTGCTCGCGTCAAGCCTGCTCGCATCGGCGCCTGTGGCTGCACAGGAATTGCGCGTCGGCTTCAAGGCCGCCGTCACCGGCAGCGACCCGCACCAGAACTACACGCCCAATCGCAACGTGCAGCTGCATGTCTATGAACCGCTGGTGTTGCAGGACGCCTTCATGCGGCTTCAGCCGGGCGCCGCCAGCGCCTGGCGCAATGTGGACCCCAGCACCTGGGAATTCACGCTGCGAGAGGGCCTGAAGTTTCACGACGGCACGCCGGTAACGGCGGAGGATGTGGTCTTCTCGATCCAGCGGGCTCGCGCCGCCACCGGGCTTCGCACCTTCGTCGCCCAGACCCGCAGCGTGGCGAGCGTGGAGGCGAAGGACCCGCGCACCGTCCTGATCCGTACCACCTCTCCCACGCCCCTGTTGCCGGCGCAGATGGCGGTGATCGCCATCGTCTCCGCGCGTGCCGCGGCAGAGGCGGGGGAGGCCGAGTTCAACGGCGGCCGCGCCGCCATCGGCACCGGGCCCTATCGCTGGGTGCGCTACACGCCCGGCCGCGACGTGGTGATCGAGCGTGCCGCGAGCCATTGGCAGGCAGCGGAGCCCTGGGAACGGGTGAGCTTCCGCTTCATCTCGAATGACAGCGCCCGCGTCGCGGCGCTGCTGGCCGGCGATGTGGACGTGATCGACAATGTGCCACCCTCGCTGTTCGGCGAGGTCCGCGCCAGCGACCGCACGCAGCTTGTCACCACGCCCGGCCTGTTCACGCTGTACATGTATCTGGACCATTTCCGCGATCAGGTGGTCTTCGCCACCGGTCCGGACGGCCAGCCCCTGGCCCGCAACCCGGTGCGCGATCCGCGCGTGCGGCAGGCGCTGAACCTCGCGATCAACCGCGTGGCGCTGGCCGAGCGCGGCATGGAAGGGGCTGCGGACCCGATCGGGCAGTTTGCCGGGCCCGGCTTCATCGGGCACGACGAAAGCCTGGCGCCGCCACGGCACGATCCGGCCCAGGCCCGCCGCCTGCTGGCGGAGGCCGGCTACCCGAATGGCTTCGGCCTCACCATCCACTGCACCAATGACCGCTTCCCGGGCGATTCCCGTACCTGCCAGGCGGTGGGGCAGATGTTCACCGCCATCGGCATCCGCACCATCGTGGAACCGCTGCCCTCGGCGGTGTTCTTCCGCCGCGCCAATGGCAGCGCCACGCAGGACCCGGAATTCACCGCCTTCATGGCGATCTTCGCCTCCTCCACCGGGGTGGCGAGCGAGAGCATGACCACCATTCTGCGCACGCGGAACCGCGACACCGGCGCCGGGTCGCTGAACCGCGGCCGCTATTCCAACGCGGCGCTGGATGCGGCGCTGGACCGGGTTGATGCGATCTTCGACGATGTGGCGCGGGAACGGGCCATGGGGGATGCGGCGCGCATCGCCATCGAGGACAATGCAATCATCCCGGTCTTCTCGCTGCGCGCCTCCTACGGGCTGCGGCGCGGGCTGAGCATCGTGCCGCGCGGCGACCAGTACACCTTCGCCACCACCATCCGCACCGCGCCGTAGCGGCAGGCTACAGCGGCCAGAACAGCAGCAGCGCCGGCACGGCCACGGCCACCACCAGAATCTCCAGCGGCAGGCCGAGGCGCCAATAGTCGCTGAAGCGGAAGCCGCCGGGCCCCAGGATCAGCGTGTTGTTCTGGTGCCCGATCGGCGTCAGGAAGGCGCAGGATGCGCCGATCGCCACCGCCATCAGGAAGGGGTCGGCCGCGACGCCGAGCTGGCTGGCGGTGCCGATGGCCACCGGGCACATCACCGCGGCGGTGCCGGCATTGTTCATGAAATCCGACAGCGTCATCGTCACCACCAGCACCAGTGCCAGCGCCGCCACCGGCCCGTAGGACGCCACCGGCGCCAGCATCGCATTGGCCACCAGATCCGCGGCGCCGGTCGTGGCCATCGCCTCCGCCACCGGCAGCAGTGCGGCCAGCAGCACAACCACCGGCCAGTCCACCGCATCATAAAGCCGCCGCACCGGCACCTGGCCGAGCACCACCACCGCCAGCACGCCGGCGGCGAAGGCGATGGCGGCCGGCACCAGGCCGAAGGCGGCGCCGGCAATGGCGGCCAGCATCGCGCCACCGACCAGCGCGGCGCGCCGCGCATCCGGCAGGCGCAACGAGCGTTGGGCCAGTGGCACCAGGCCAAATTGCTGGGCAAACTCCGTCATCGTCTCGGGCGAGCCCTGCAGCAGCAGCATGTCGCCTTCACGCAGCGCCATGCTGTTGAGCCGCGCGGTCTCCCGCACGCCACGGCGGGAGATGGCGAGCAGGTTGACGCCGAATTGGTGGCGCAGGCGGATGCTGCGGGCGGAAAGCCCGGCAATCTCGGCCCGTGGCCGCACCACATATTCCGCCAGCACCACTTCGGGCGATTGCAGCGCCGCGGCGGGGCTGTCCGGCTCGGGCTTTGCGTCCACCGCGGCGCCCTCGCCCGGTCGCACCTCCTCCTCCAGTTTCAGGCCGAGATCGGCCAGCGCGGCGGTCAGCGCCTCCGGCTCCGCCTCGATCACCAGGATGTCGCCGGCCTTCACCTCCCGCGACAGGTGCGGTGCGGCGATCCGGCGTTCGTTGCGCAACAGGCCGATAACCTGCGCCTCGCTGGCCTGCAGCGCTTCCTCGATCGCGCGCAGCGACATGCCGGCGGCCTTGGCGCCTTCCGGCACGCGCGCCTCGGTCAGGTAGGCGCCGCTGGCGAAGCCCTCGGCACCGCTGACCTTGCGCGCCGGCACCAGCCGCCAGGCGAGCGCCAGGAAAGCCAGGCCGGCAAGCGCCACCGCCACGCCGACCGGAGCGAAGTCGAACATCGCGAAGCTGCCCGAACCGCCGGCCTGCGCGCGGAAGCCGGAGACGATGAGGTTGGGTGGCGTGCCGATCAGCGTCGTCATGCCGCCGAGGATCGAGCCGAAGGCCAGCGGCATCAGGATCCGGCCCGGCGGCAGGCCGAGCCGCGCGGCAACGGGAATCGCCACCGGCATCAGCAGCGCCAGCGCGCCGACATTGTTCATGAAGGCTGAGAGCAGTGCGGCGAGGCCCGCCAGCGCCGCGATGGTCACCGTCGGCCCGGCCTTGCGCGGCACCGCGACGCTGGAAAGCCAATCCACCGCGCCGCTGGCCTGCAGCGCCGCGCTGAGGATCAGGATGCAGGCGACGGTGACGACGGCCGGATGCCCCAGCCCGGAAAAGGCCGCATCCGGTGCCACCAGCCCCGCCGCGACCGCCGCCAGAAGGGCCGCCACCGCCACCACGTCGTGCCGCCAGCGGCCCCAGATGAACAGGATGATGGTGGCCGCCAGGATGGCGAGAAGGCTGGTCTGGGCAAGGGTCATCTATTCGGTCTCAGCAGCGAGCGGCGGCCATAGCAGCCCGCGGCCGCGTTTGCCGCATCACGGCCGCGCGGGTGCCGGATTTCCGCCGGGGTGGTTCACCCGTAGCTGCGCTGCGCCTCCCGCAAATGGCCCGAAGGCAGCGCCTCCAGCCCCGGGTCGGGCGGCAGGGCCACGCCGAAATGGCGCTCGAGCGCCTCCGCGATCACCTCGTAGCAGGACCCGATCCGCACCACCTCCATGGTCCGGAAGTCGATCATGGTGGAGGACCGGCGGTAGCGGTGGAATTTCTGCAGGCCGTAATCCACCACCACATCCGCGACCGCCTGGATCTCCGGCTGGACATCCGTGGCGCGGAAGCGCGTGCCGGTACCGGTGAGGTTGGCGGAGGATCCGAAAAGCGGCTGGCCCTGCGCGGTGGCTTCGCGCGTCACCTCCCGCAGGAAATTGCCGGCGTTCAGCAGCATCGCCAGCGTGCCGCCATCGGTGCTGGCGGCCAGCGCTTCCTCGCCCAGCGCCCGCAGCAGCGGGTGCTGGTCCTTGAAGCCGGCCACCACCGCCACCGGCAGATCGTGGTCCGCCACCAGGCAGCGCACCATGTCCCGCCCGCGCGCGTCCAGCAGGTGCAGCTCGTCATGCAGGTCGAGGTTGCCGAGCATGGCGTTGCGCTTATGCGCGCCCCGCCCCTTGGCGCGGAAGAAGCGCATCAGCGCATCGTGGCAGCCGCCGATGCCGGCATAGCCGACATCCATCGGGATGATCGCAACGCCACCGGCGCGCACCGCCTGCACCACGCGGCGGGCATCGCCCGGAATGTCCAGCCTGCTCATCCGGCTCATCCGAGGTTGAGGTTCAGCGAGGGCAGGATCGGTGCCCAGCGGTCATGTTCCGCGCGCAGCATCGTGGCCGCTTCCTCCGGTGATGTCGGCGTGATCTCGAAGCCCGCGCGGGTCAGCTGCGTGCGCAGCGCCGGGTCCTCCAGGCTTGCCAGCGTCGCGGCATGCAGCGCCGCGATCGCCTCCGGCGGCGTCGCCGCCGGTGCCAGCAGCAGGAAGCGCAGCGCATTTACCACGCGGGGCAGCCCCTCCTCCGCCGTGGTCGGCACATCGGGCGCCGCCGCCGAGCGCCGCGTCGACAGCACGGCGAGCGGGCGCAGCGTGCCGGCGGCGAAATGCTGCGTCACGGAGCCGAGGCTGAATACGCCGAGGTGCACATGCCCCGCCAGCACATCGTTCATCGCCGGGCCGCCGCCGCGATATTCCGCCTGGATCATGCGGATGCCGGCCTCGCGCGCCAGCAGCTCGAACCCCAGATGGTGCGGCGAGCCGAGCGAGGGATTGGCGAAGGCGAATTTCTCCGGGCTTTCCTTCGCCAGCGCGACGAATTCACGCAGGTTGCGCGCCGGCACATTCGGGTTGATCGCCACCACCAGCGGCGTCTCCGCCAGATAGGCGATCGGTTTGAAATCACGAAACAGGTCGTAGGGCAGGTTGCGGTACAGCATCGGGAAGTAGGCGATGTTGTCGGCGTTGATCACCAGCGTGTGGCCATCCGGCGTGGCACGGCTGGCCAGCTCCATGCCGATATTGGTCGCCGCGCCGCCGCGATTGTCGATCACCACGGGCTGGCCGAGCCGGGTGCGCATCTGCTCCGCCCAGGGCCTGGCGAGCGTATCCGTGCCGCCACCCGGCGGGTAGGGAATGATCAGCCGCAACGGGCGGTTCGGCGCCCAGCCCGCACTCTGCGCGCGCAGTGTCGCAGGGGCGGCGAGGCCTGCGAACAGGCCAGCGAGGAGTGGTCGGCGATGCATGGCGAACTCCCTTGGTCGTTGCCCCTCTTGCGTGGGCGTCGCGCCACTCTCCGCACAAGCCGCCAGCCCGGCAAGCCCCTTTCGGGTCAGGCGGCCATGGCACGTAGCGCGCGCGCGCCCCACAGCCGCGACAGCGCCATCACCACCAGCACCGATCCGCCATGCCAGATCAGCACCATCGCCGCGGCCTCCAGGTGATGCACCAGCGACAGCCCGACCGAGGCCACCGCCGCCGCCGCCAACCCGGCCAGCCAGGTCACGGGGCCGGGGCGGATGCGCGCGGCATGGCGGGTCATCCACAGCATGCCGAGCGTCAGCGGCACGCCGAAGCCGATGATGAAGCGCATGCAGGCGAAGCTGATGCCCAGCGCCGGCCAGCCGCGCTCGATGAATTCCGCGATGCAGCCCCAGCCGAGGCCGGAGATCCAGAAAATCGCGAAGGGCAAGGGCAGCAGCGCCCAGCGGTCGGAACGATCGGGCAGCGCCAGATGGAAGGCGGCCACCGCCGCCGCCGCGCCGGTGGCCAGCGCCGCCAGCAGGTTCACCTGCTCATGCATCAGCATCAGCCGGTGTTCCAGATCATGCCGCAAGCCGGAGATCAGCACGCCGGCCGCAATCACCGCCGCCGCCAGGGCCAGCCAACCCAGCGCCGCCCGCATCGGCGGCGTCACCCGGCGCACCGGGGCCACATCCTGCGACAGGCGGCGGATCAGCTCATCGGTCTGCAAGGTCTTCTCCTTTTCCGGCCACGCCGAAGCGGCGGCGCAGCGACCGCATGGCACGATGCGTCGCCACCTTCAGCGCGCCGATGCTGAGGCCGGAGCGGGCCGACGCCTCGGCAAGCGACAGATCCTCCAGCTTCGCCAGGCGCAGCGCGGTGCGCTGGCTTTCCGGCAGCTCCGCGACCGCCTCGCGCAGATCGCGCGCGGCGATGCGTTCCTCCGCCACCGCCGGCACGGAGGCAGCGGATTCCGGCAGATCGTCCAGGTTGGATTCACGGCCGGCGCCGCGGCCACGGCGGCGCAGCCGGTCGATCGCGCGGCGGGTGGCGATGGTGGTCATCCAGGGGCCGAAGGGACGTTCGGGGTCGTAGGTGTGGCGCAGCGCGTGGATGGTCATCAGCGCATCCTGCACCGCATCCTCCACCTCCGCCGCATCGCGGATGCGGGCGCGGGCCAGCAGGCGCAGCCGTGGCGTCACCTCCCGCAGCAGCGTATCATAGGCGCGGGCGTCACCGCCCTGGGCGGCGGCCAGCAGCCCGCCCCAGCGCATTTCCTGCACCAGGCGCGGATCTGCGGGGCGCGCGCTTTCGGTCATGTGGGGCCGCGACGCCGGCAGCGGCCCCGCCTGCAGCAGCGCCGCGCAGGACACGTCAGCGCTCCGCAAGCCGCGGCCAATTGGCCTCGGCGCGCGCGATATTGCCCGGGATGTCCCGCTGCCACTGCCTTTGCACCCCTCGGTCGTAGTTCAGGTACAGCACGCCGTCGCGGATGTGCCATGCCTCGGGATCGATATCCACCTTGTAGCCGCGTGCCACGCCGAAGGCACAGAACCCGCCATAGCGCGGCATATGGGCGGCCGGATCGGCCTGGAACCGCACCAGATGGGCGGCGGAGGCGAAGTGCCAGGCGACCCCGGCATGTTCGGCACGGAAGGCGGTGCTGCCCCGGCGCGGCCGGCCCTCGGTGAACCAGGCTACGGGGTCCCAGCCATCCAGCGCCACGCCGGCCTTGTGGTTGACGGAACGCGGCAGGTCACTGGCGCGGGCGGCGCCGATCATCAGCGCCGGTGTCAGGGCAACGGGTGTCAGGGCAACGGGCGCCAGGGTAAGGGGCGCCAGGGTAAGGGGCGCCAGGGCAAGCAGGGTACGGCGACGCATGAGCGCAAGCCTTTGTGGTTGCAGACCCCAGCACTTCGCCCGGGGCCGCCCCCCGGTTACGCGCGGCTGTTGCGCGCCCGCACGGCTTGCGGGACGCTGCCCGGCCGCGCCAGGGTGGCGGCATGGACACCGAACCACCCCCCTGGACCACCACCCACTCCGAGATCCTGCTCGAGGATCGCTGGATTCGCCTGCGCGCCGACCGGCTGCGCACGCAGCAGGGTGTCGAGATCGCGCCCTGGTATGTGCTGGACTACCCCGATTGGTGCGTCGTGGTGGCGCTGACGGAGGATCAGCGCCTGGTGCTGGTCCGCCAGTGGCGGCATGGCGCGCAGAGCTGGTCCCTGGAGTTGCCCGGCGGGGTCATCGACCGCGCGGATCGCGACCCGGTCGCCGCCGCGCAGCGCGAATTGCAGGAGGAAACCGGCTATGGCGGCGGGGAATGGCGCTATCTGTATGCCGGCCACGCCAACCCGGCGCTGCAGACCAACCGCCTGCATGTCGTGCTGGCCACCGGACTCCGCCCGGTCGCCACCGCGACGCCGGAGCCGACGGAGCTGATCAGCATCGAGCACCTCTCCGTGGCGGAGGCGCTGGAGGGCCTGTCGCGCGGCCTGATCGGCCAGTCCATGCATGTCGGTGCAATCTGTGTCGGCCTCGCCGCGGCGGGGATCATCAAGCTGGAGACCCAGGGATGAGCGGCTTCACCATCACCCCCCTCGCCGCCCGCCACCGCGCGGATTGGGACCGGCTCTATGCCGGCTACGCGGCCTTCTACAAGGTGGAACAGACGGCGGAAATGCGCGCGCGCGTCTGGGGCTGGATCATGGACCCGGCGCATGAGGTCAACGCCCTGGTGGCGGAGGATGCGGATGGCACGGCGATCGGCCTGGCGCATTACCGCCCCTTCGCCCGGCCGCTGGCCGCCGGCACCGGCGGCTTCCTGGACGACCTTTTCGTGGACCCCGCGCATCGCGGCCGGCGCATCGCCGATGCGCTGATCGAGGCGCTGTCCGAGATCGGCCGGCAGCGCGGCTGGGGGGTGCTGCGCTGGATCACCGCGGATGACAATTACCGCGGCCGCGGCGTGTATGACCGGCTGGCGACCCGGACCATGTGGATCACCTACGACCGCAAGCTGGGTTAGGGCCACCGCGGCCGGGCTCCCGCGCGACAATTCTTCCTGGCATTAACCGCGCCGTTACCCCGCACCCGGCAGAACCTGCCGAGCCGGCATGATCCGGCCTGGGGATGGCAGGATGCGATCGGCGGGGCATGGCGCAAGGGGCGCGGTTGGGACGTGCGGAGGCAGCGCATGGGGGCGCTGATCGCGCAGCTCCGCGCGCTCGGGCCACTGCGGCTGGCAGCATTGGCCGGCGTCGGCCTTGCGGTGCTCGGGCTGGTGGCGATGCTGGCGATGCGCGCCTCCGACCCGCCCATGGCCCTGCTGTATGGCGACCTGGACCCGCGCGACGCCGGGCAGATGGTGGCCGCGCTGGAACGCGCCCGCATCCCGCATCGCCTGGCCGCCGGCGGTGCGCAGATCATGGTGCCGGAGGCGGATGTGCCGCGCGTGCGGCTGCTGCTGGCGCGGGACGGACTGCCGAGCGGCGGGTCCGTCGGCTACGAAATCTTCGACCGCGGCGAAAGCCTGACCACCACGCCCTTCCAGCAGGATGTGAACCGGCTGCGCGCGCTGGAGGGTGAACTCTCCCGCACCATCCGCAGCCTGTCCGGCGTCCGCCAGGCGCGCGTGCACCTGGTGCTGCCGCGGCGCGAACCCTTCTCCCGCGAACGCGGCGAGGCGCAGGCCAGCGTGGTGCTGACCATGCAGGGCTCGCAGCGGCTGGACCGCGAAGGCGTGCAGGCGGTGCTGCACCTGGTGGCTGCCGCCGTGCCCGGCCTGCGCCCGCAGCAGGTCTCCATCGTCGACAGCCGCGGCGAGCTGATGGCCCGCGGCGGCCAGGCGCTGTCCGGCCCCGCCGCCGCGCAGACGGCGGAGGAACTGCGCCGCGCCGCGGAACTCCGCCTGGCCCGCGCGGTGGAGGAATTGCTGGAACGCACGCTGGGCCCGGGCCGGGTGCGCGCCGAAGCCTCGGTCGAGATGGATTTCGACCGTGTGCAGACCACGGAAGAACGCTTCGATCCGGAAAACCAGGTGCCCCGCAGCACCCAGTCCGCCACCGAGAGCAACCGCAGCGGGGAGGCCGGCAACGTCACCGTCGCCAACCAGCTTCCGGGCGCCGAGGCCGCCGCCGCCGGCAGCCGGACGGAGCAGCAGCGGCAGGAGGAAACGACCAATTTCGAAATCGGCCGCACCACGCGCAATGTGGTGCGCGAACAGCCGGCGCTGAAGCGCCTGTCGCTGGCCGTGCTGGTCGATGGCATCTGGGAACCGCAGCCGGATGGCGCGCCACCGCGCTTCCGCGAACGCAATGCGGATGAGATTGGGCGCATCATGTCGCTCGCGCGGTCGGCCGTGGGTTTCAACGAGGAACGCGGCGACAAGGTGGAGGTGGTCAGCCTGCGCTTCGCCGAGCCGCCGATGGCGGATGCGGGATCGGAGGGCTTCTTCATCCTCGGCCAGAGCATCCCGCCCTCGCTGATCGGGCGGCTGATCGAGAGCAGCATCCTGGCGCTGGTGGCGCTGGCCGCGATCCTGCTGATCGGGAAGCCGGTGACCAATCGCCTGCTGCTCGCCATGACGCCGCAGCCGGTGCTGGTGGGCATCGGGCCGGACGGCACCACGGTGACCTTCACCAGCGCGGCGGAGGCGGCGCAGGCCCAGGCGAACGGCACCATTACCGGCGCCGCCCAGGTGGCCGGGCCGGATGGCACGCCGCAGATCCAGCAAGGCGAGGCGACGGCCGAGGAGGAGGATGCCATGGTGAAACTGTCCCGTGTCGAGGGCCAGATGCGCGCCTCCGCCCTCGCGGCGCTGGCGGAGATGGTGGACAACAACCCCGACGCCGCGGTGACCGTGATCCGGCGCTGGCTGGCCCCGGCGGACGCGCTGTGACGAACACCCTGACCGGCCCGCAAAAGGCCGCCACGCTGATGCTCGCCCTCGGCGAGGATCATGCGGCGAAGATCTTCACCCGGCTGCATGAGGATGAGATCCGCGACCTGTCGCTGGCCATGGCCGCACTCGGCTCCGTCAGCGCCGCCACGGTGGAGGCGGTGGTGGCGGATTTCGCCGGCCAGATCGGCCAGGCCGGCCACCTCGTCGGCTCCTATGAGAGCACGGAGCGGATGCTGCTGAAGACGCTGCCGAAGGAGCGCGTCGCCCAGATCATGGAGGAAATCCGCGGCCCCGCCGGCCGCACCATGTGGGACAAGCTGGGCAATGTGAATGAGGCGGTGCTGGCGAACTACCTGAAGAACGAATACCCGCAGACCGTCTCCGTGGTGCTGTCCAAGGTGCGGCCGGACCATGCGGCGCGCGTGCTGTCCCTGCTGCCCGAAGGCTTCGCCATGGAAGTGGTGATGCGGATGCTGCGGATGGAGACGGTGCAGAAGGAAGCGCTGGAAGGCGTGGAGCGCACGCTGCGGATGGAGTTCATGTCCAACCTCGCCCGCGGATCCCGCCGGGACGCCCACGAAGTCATGGCCGAGATCTTCAACAACCTGGACCGCGCCGCGGAAGGCCGCATCCTGTCGGCGCTCGAGGAACGCTCCCGCGAAAGCGCGGAGAAGATCCGCGCACTGATGTTCACCTTCGACGACCTGCAAAGGCTGGACCAGCAGGGCATCCAGGCGCTGCTGCGCGCCGTGCCGAAGGACAAGCTGACCCTGGGCCTGAAGGGCGCGTCGGAAACGCTGCGCGACATCTTCTTCCGCAACCTGTCCGAACGCGCTTCGAAGCTGCTGAAGGACGATCTGGCGGGGATGGGTCCCGTCAAGCTGCGCGAGGTGGATGACGCCCAGGCGCAGATCGTCGCCATCGCCAAGGACCTGGCGGCGCAGGGCCAGATCCAGATCGCCGATGGGCGCGACGATGAGATGCTGGCATGAGGCATGCGCTGCAACTGCCCGACCTCGGCGCGCCGCCGCCGCCGCCGCCGCCGCCACCGCCGGACCCGGCCGTGCTGCTGGCCGATTCCCGCGCGGCCGGCTTCGCCGAGGGCCACGCGGCGGGATATGCGGCGGGGCTGAAGGAAGGCCGTGCCGAGCAGGCCCGGGCGCAGGAGGCGGCGATCCAGCGCACCCTGGAACGCATGGCCGCGCTGATGGGGGAAGCCGCCGAAGCCGGCCGCGCGGTCGCCACGGAATCGGCCCAGGCGCTGGCCGAACTGGTGATGGAAGCGGTGGATTTCGGCCTGCCCGGTGCCGCCGAAAGACTGGGGGCGGATCTGGTGCCACGGCTGATCGTGCCGCTGCTGCCCGCCATCGCCGACCGGCCGGAGGCGGTGCTGCATGTCGCACCCGATCTGGCGGCCGCGACCGCGGCGCGGATGCCGCCTGGCGGGCCGGAGGTGTGCGGTGATCCCGCAATCGCGGCGGGCGATGCACGGCTTGCCTGGCGCGACGGCGCGCTGGTGATCTCGCTGGCGGTGCGTCGCCAGGCGCTCGCGGAAGTGCTGCGCAATGCGGGGCTTGAGACGAACAGGGAGAACACGCCATGAGCGGGCAGGATGGCTTCGAGGCGGTCCCGGTGACGGAGGCGCAGCAGGGCACCGGCAGCAGCGGTCCACGCGACCTCGATGCGGTGTACGACATCCCGGTGCAGGTCAGCGCCGTGCTCGGCCGCGCCACCATGCAGGTCTCGCAGCTTCTGAAACTCGGCCGCGGCGCGGTGGTGGAGCTGGACCGCAAGCTGGGCGAGGCGGTGGACATCTACGTCAATAACCGCCTGGTGGCGCGTGGCGAGGTGGTGATGGTGGATGACAATCGCCTCGGCGTGACGATGACCGAAATCGTCAAATCGGACCGGGGCGGCTGAGGCCATGGCACGCCTGCTGATCATCGGCTCGCTCGAAGGCGAACTCGGCGCGGCCGCCCGTGTCGCCATCGCGCGCGGCGCGAAGCTGGGCCATGCGGAGGGCGTCGGCGCCGGGCTGGAACGGCTGCGGCTGGAGGGTGCCGATCTCGCGCTGGTCGATCTGCGGCATGATGTGGTGTGGCTGGTGCAGGCGCTGTCCGCCGAGCGCATCGCCTGCCCCGTCGTCGCCTGCGGCCGCGCCGAGGATGCGGATGCGGCGGTGCGCGCGATCGAGGGCGGGGCGCGGGACTTCCTGCCGCTGCCGCCGGATGCGGACCTCATCATCGCCATGCTGGAAGCGGCCGGCGCGGCACCGCGCAACGATGCGCCACTGGCGCGCGACCCGGCGATGGCGACGCTGTTGGCGCGCGTCGCGCAGGTGGCGCGCGCCGAGGCTTCCGTGCTGCTCACTGGCGAAAGCGGCACCGGCAAGGAAGTGATGGCGCGCCACCTCCATGCGCTGTCGAAGCGCGCGCGCGGCCCCTTCGTCGCGCTCAACTGCGCGGCGCTGCCGGAAACGCTGTTGGAATCCGAATTGTTCGGCCATGAAAAGGGCGCCTTCAGCGGCGCCGTGGCCGCGCGCAAGGGCAAGTTCGAACAGGCCGAAGGCGGCACGCTGCTGCTGGACGAGATCGGTGAGATGGACCCACGGCTGCAGGCCAAGATCCTCCGCGTGCTGCAGGAACGTGAGGTCGACCGGCTGGGTGGCGGCGCGCCCTGCAAGGTGGATGTGCGGATCATCGCGGCGACGCATCGGGACCTGCTGAGCGAAGTCGCAGCCGGGCGGTTCCGGGAGGATCTGTATTTCCGCCTCAACGTGGTGGCCCTGCGGATTCCGCCGCTGCGCGACCGGCCTTCGGACATCCTGCCGCTGGCCGAGCATTTCGCCATCCGCTACGCGCAGGTGAACGGCCTGCCGGAGCGCCCATTGGCGCCGCTGGCACGGCACCGGCTGATGGCGCATCCCTGGCCCGGCAATGTGCGCGAACTGGAAAACGCAATCCACCGCGCCGTGCTGCTGGCGGAGGGCCATGAGATCGGGCCGGAGGCGATCGAGCTGTCGCAGCCCGCGACGCATCATGCCGCTGCCACACCCGCCGCCGCGCCGCCCGCCACCCCAACGGGCCAGGTCGCCGCCCTGGTCGGCCGCAAGGTGGAGGAGGTGGAGCGGGAGCTGATCCTGGAGACGCTGTCGCATTGCCTCGGTAATCGCACGCGCGCGGCGGAGATTCTCGGCATCTCGATCCGCACGCTGCGGAACAAACTGGGTGAATACCGCACCGCCGGCATCGCCGTGACACCGGCGCCGGGCCAGCCGCCATCCCCCTTGCAGATCGCCGTCTGATCGGATGGGAAGCCTGGTGATTCCGGCCTGGCTGATTCGCGCCCGGCCCACGGGTGACGTGGCGCTCGGCCTCGGCGTGGTCCTGCTGGTGGCGGTGCTGGTGGTGCCGCTGCCGGCCTGGATGATGGATGCCGGTCTGGCCGTGTCCATCACCGCATCGGTGCTGGTGCTGATGGTGTCACTGTTCATGCGGCGGCCGCTGGACTTCACCAGCTTCCCCACCGTGCTGCTGCTGACCACGCTGCTGCGGCTGGCGCTGAACGTCGCCACCACCCGCGCCATCCTGACCAATGGGCATGAGGGGCCGAACGCGGCGGGACACGTGATCTCGGCCTTTGGCGGATTTCTGATGGGTGGCGATGTGCTTGTCGGCATCATCGTCTTTGCCATCCTGCTGCTGGTGAATTTCGTCGTCGTCTCCAAAGGCTCCGGCCGCATCGCGGAGGTTGCCGCACGGTTCAGCCTGGATGCGATGCCGGGCAAGCAGATGGCGATCGATGCGGATCTGTCCGCAGGCCTGCTGACGGAAGACCAGGCGCGGCTGCGGCGGCGCGAGCTGGAGGAGGAAAGCGCCTTCTACGGCGCCATGGATGGCGCGGCGAAATTCGTTCGCGGCGATGCCATCGCCGGCCTCGTGACCACGCTGATCAACCTGCTGGCCGGCATCGCCATCGGCACCATGCGCCAGGGCCTGCCCTTCGGCGAGGCGGTCACCACCTATTCGATGCTGACGGTGGGCGATGGGCTTGTGGGCCAGATTCCGGCGCTGCTGGTCTCGCTCGCCGCCGGCATCGTCGTGACCAAGGGCGGCGTCCAGGGCCGCGCGGACCAGGCACTGGTGCTGCAGCTTGGCGGCGCCAAGCCGCTGCGGCTGGCGGGCGGGGCCGCGGTGGTGATGGGGCTGCTGCCCGGCATGCCGCTGATCCCCTTCATCGCCCTGTCCGGCGCGGCCTTCTATGGCGCCTATCTGCAGGACATGGCCGAGCGCGCCCGCCGCGTCGTGGCCGAGGCGCCGCCACCACCTCCGGGTGAGCCGCCAGCCAGCGATGCGTTGAAGATGGATCTGTTGCGTCTTGAACTCGGCTACGGCCTGCTGAGCCTGGCCGCCGGCGATGCGCCGCGCCTGTCCGAGCAGATCCGCACGCTGCGCAAGACCACGGCGCAGGAACTGGGCTTCGTGCTGCCCAGCGTCCGCATCCAGGACAATCTGCAATTGCCGGCAGATACCTATGTGATCCGGGTGAAGGAGATCGAGGCCGGGCGCGGCGTGCTGAAGCCGCCGCTGCACCTGGCCATCGACCCCTCCGGCAACCCGCCCGCCCTGCCGGGGGAGCGTGTGCAGGAGCCCACCTTCGGCCTGCCCGCCGCCTGGATCGAGGAATTCCGGCGCGAGGAAGCGCTGGCGCTCGGCTGCACCGTGGTGGACGCGGCCGGTGTGCTGGCCACGCACCTCACGGAAGTCACCCGCGAGAACATGCCCGAGATGCTGTCCTTCGCGGAGACGCAGAAACTGCTGGATGAGATGCCACCGGAACACAAGCGCCTGGTGGCGGACCTCGTTCCGGCGCAGGCCAGCATCGGCACGGTGCAGCGGCTGTTGCAGGCGCTGCTGGCGGAACGCGTTTCCATTCGTGACCTGCCGACCATCCTGGAGGGCA